>CALMNP010000001.1 GCA_937868875.1 uncultured Bacillota bacterium
GCACCCCCGCCTGACCTGGAACGACCCCCAGGAGGCCATGAAGGGCAACATCAACACGCTCTTCGGCATGGTGCTGACCATGGTGGTGCTGGGCCTCGCCGCTGCGACGGCGGCGGCGTCCTGGCTCCTGGTCGGGCCGTCGGCGGCGCTCATCGGCGTGCTGGTGGTGGCCGCTCTGCTGGCCGGCGGGCTGTACCTGGGCCTGGCCGCCCTCGCTGACCGCCGCTACGGCGAAATCGCTGACTGATCGCGCAACCGCTTTTGCTGTCAGGTCCAGCTTCCGGGAACGGAGGCTGGATCTTTTTCACGTGAGCGGGCTCAGGAGGGCGTATCCGCAGCAGGCCGTTACCAGGACGACCAGCGTCGCTGTGCCCATCCAAGGAACGCCCGAAAACCCGTTGACAGAGATGTACCGGCACTAATATACTGAACTCAAGCACAAACAAGCATAAATGCGCGGATATGGACTTACCGTCCCGCGGTAAGTGGACACAGATGAGCAGGGAGGGGGAGGCCCGTTGTTCCAGGAGGAGCGGCATCGTCAGATTCTGACCATCCTGGAGGAGGACGGGCGCGCCACGGTGGAGGCGCTCAGCCAGCAACTAGGGGTTTCCGCGGCAACGGTGCGTCGTGACCTCTCCGAGTTGGAGAAACAGGGGCTGCTGCGGCGGACACACGGCGGGGTCCTGGCCCTGAGCGGCACTGCCTTTGAACCCAGCCTCGGTGAGAAGTCGGGGGAACAGATGGAGGAGAAGCGGCGCATCGCGACAGCGGCCGCCTCGCTGGTGCGGGACGGGGAGACGATCATCCTCGACGCCGGCACCACCACCCTGGAAATCGCCCGGGTCCTGACAAGTCGGCGGGATATCACCGTGGTGACCAACTCCTTGCCGATTGCGGCAGAACTGGCCGCCACGGAAGGCGTGCACGTGATCCTCACGGGGGGCGACCTCCGCAAGAATACGATGGCCCTGGTTGGACCGGCTACCGAAGCCTTCCTGAAGAAGATTACGGCAGATCGCGTGTTCCTCGGGACCAACGGCGTGAGCCCGGAGCGGGGCCTGAGCACGCCGAACCTCCTGGAGGCCGCCACCAAGCGGGCTATGCTCGGGGCCGCCACGGAGGTTGTGGTGGTGGCGGATCATACCAAGTTGGGCCGCGTTGCATTTGCACACGTCGCCGATCTCAGCGAGGTGGACCGCATCGTCTGCAGCGAGCCCCGGGGCGAGAGAGCGCGGGAGAAGAAGGCGGCAGCAGAAGACTGGCAGGTGCCCATCATCTGGGCGTAACCGGCGGTGCGGGGGAGGTGGGCGCTTGGCTACGGTTGGCACGGTAACGTTGAACCCGGCCTTGGACCGAACGGTTGCGTTGAACAGCTTGCGCCTGCACACGCTAAACCGGGCCGACTCGGTTCGGGTTGACGCTGCTGGCAAGGGCATCAACGTGGCGAGGGTTTTGACGCGGTTGGGGCATTCCTCGGTGTGCCTGGGGTTTCTCGCCGGAGACACGGGCAGGACCGTTGCGACTCTAGTCGAGCGGGAGGGGCTGCCGACCGATTTCTTATGGGTGGGTGGCGAGACCCGAACCAACCTGAAGCTGGTCGAGTATGGCGGGCTCGTCACGGAAGTCAACGAGCGGGGTCCCCTGGTAACGGAACAAGACCTGGACGCCCTGGCTGAGCAGTTTCAGCAGCGGCTGAACAGGTTCCATATGGCGGTTGTGGCGGGAAGCGCTCCAGCCGGCGTGTCACCCGGGTACTACGCGCGGCTGGTGAGTTCGGCCCGTCAGGCCGGGGTGCCCGTGGCCCTGGACGCTGAGGGGGAGGCTCTTGAGGCGGGACTGAGTGCAGGTCCGGACCTGGTGAAGCCGAACGCGGACGAGGCTGCCCGTCTGGCCGGGGCGAGACCGGACACCTTATCAGAAGCGGCTGAGGTCGCTGCGATCCTCGCGGACCGCGGAGTTCGACTGGCCCTGGTCTCCATGGGCGCCCTGGGATGCGCCTATGCAACGCGGGACGAGTACGGCTGGGCGGAGGCTCCGGCCGTCGCGGCAAGGTCCACCGTGGGCGCCGGCGATTCGCTGGTGGCAGGCACGGTAGCCTCCCTGCTCGAAAAGCGGCCGCCGGCCGAGGCCGTCCGGTGGGGTGTGGCGATCGCGGCCTCGGCAGTCCGTTGGCAGGGACCAGGACGGCCAGACCCCGGTGAGGTTGCCGGCCTGCTGTCGCAGACGGCGGTAAGGACGACGAGGCGGCAAGCGCCAAAGGCGCCGGGTCCGGCTCGGAGGGAGAGGATTCCATGAAGATTGCCGAGCTGATCGATCGGTCCTGCATCGCCCTGGACTTGGAGGCCGGCGACAAAGCGAAGGCCATCGGCTTGCTGGCGGGAAGGCTGCAGAAGGCCGGGGCCCTGCTGGACGTGTCGCGTTACGAGGAAGCCGTGTCTCACCGAGAGCAGGAGTTCTCGACGGCGGTGGGCTACGGCATCGCCATTCCACATGGCAAGAGCGCGGCCGTCAGACGCCCGGCGGTGGCCTTTGCCCGGCTGGCACAGCCTGTGCTCTGGTCGGATGACCCGGACGATGAGCCGGTTCACATGGTGTTTCTGCTGGCGGTGCCGGAGGCGGATGCCGGCGACCGGCACCTCCGCATCCTGGCCCGTCTGGCCCGGTCCCTTTTGGATGAAGGCTTCCGGTCTAACCTGGAGTCGGCCCGCACTCCGGTTGACGTTTTGACCGCCCTGGAGCGGGTGGAGAGCTCCGACAAACCCGCGGGCGGAGAGGGGGGAGAGTCATGAGAATCCTGGCCGTTACCGCCTGCCCCACCGGCATCGCCCACACCTACATGGCGGCCGAAGCCCTGGAGCGGGAGGCCGTCAAGCGAAGGCACAAGATCAAGGTGGAGACGCAGGGATCCATGGGCGTCGAGAATGAGATCACCGCCAAGGACGTGGCGGAGGCTGATGTTATCATCTTTGCTGTTGACATGAATGTGCTGCGGGCCGATCGGTTCACCGGCAAGCCACTGGTCAGGGTAGGGGTGGCAGACGCCATCAAGAAGACGGCCAAGGTCCTGGAACAGGCGGAACAGGCTGCGACAAACTAGTCTTGTGGGGAGGCGGGACCATGGAGAACGGTGGCCTTCGTAAGCACCTGATGACTGGCGTGTCCTACATGATTCCTTTCGTGACCGCAGGCGGCATCCTGATCGCCCTGTCGTTCCTCGTGGGCGGGTACAAGGGCTTTGAGGCGCAGGGCAGCCTGGCCGACTATCTCATGCAGGTGGGCGGCACGGCTTTTAACCTGATGATCCCCATCCTGGCCGGCTACATCGCCTTCTCTATGGCGGACCGGCCTGGCATCGCCCCAGGTATGATCGCCGGCGCCCTGGCGGGCAAGATCGGTGCCGGCTTCCTGGGCGCCTTGATCGGCGGTTTGCTGGCAGGCTACGTCACCCAGTGGGTAAAGAAAATCCCGGTTCCGCGCGGCCTGGCCGGCCTGATGCCGGTACTCATCGTCCCCTTGCTCTCCGGTGCGGTCGTGGGTCTCTTGATGGTAATGGCCATTGGTCAGCCGATCAAGGCTCTCATGGACGCCATGACGAACGGACTGAAGAGCCTCTCGGGTATCAACGCCGCAGTTCTGGGCGTTATCCTCGGCCTCATGATGGCATTCGATATGGGCGGCCCGGTGAACAAGGTGGCCTATACCTTCGGCCTGGCGATGATCTCGGCCGGGGTGTACCAGCCCCACGCCGCGATCATGGCTGCCGGCATGACCCCGCCCCTCGGATTGGCCCTTGCCACCTGGCTTGCGCCACGGAAGTACAGCAAGCGCGAGCGCGAGGCCGGCAAAGCAGCGGCCGTCATGGGCATCTCCTTCATCACGGAGGGCGCCATCCCGTTTGCGGCGGCCGACCCGCTCCGGGTGATCCCTTCCATCATGGCCGGCTCGGCCGTGGCCGGAGGCCTGTCGATGATCTTCGGAAACACCCTGCAGGCGCCCCACGGGGGCATCTTCGTGGTGCCTCTGATCGGCAAGCCCTGGCTCTACCTGGTGGCCCTGGCTGCCGGCACGGTGGTGACGGCTTTCCTGGTGAACGCATTGAGGAAGGACGCCGCTGAGGATGAGGTCGAGGCGGCGTAACCGCCCCGCGAGCCGGAAGAAGGTGGCAGCCGCAAGGCTGGCCGCCTTTTTTTCGGGGGCCGCACAGCTACGAGGAGTATGGTTGACAGAGCTTTTCCATCCATGGTACGATGCTGACTGTGAAGTAGAAGGTTCA
>CALMNP010000002.1 GCA_937868875.1 uncultured Bacillota bacterium
AGGACGTCAATTTCGTGCTTGGGGTCGGCATCGACCGGACCTCGGATGGGTACCGGATGGCCGCGCAGTTTCCCATTGCGGCAAGGCTGGCCGGAGCAGCCGGGCCCGCGACATACGTCACCACCGTCGAGGGATCTACCCTGAAAGACGCGGACCGCCGCCTGACCGAGGTTCTGCCCGGGCGAGCAGAGTGGAGCCACTTGCAGGTGGTTGTGGTCGGCGAGGATGTCGCCCGTGAGGGGCTTGCTCAGCTGACTGATTTCATCCTGCGCCCGCAGACCGCTCGCGAGAACACGCGGCTGTTGGTAGCCCGGGGAAAGGCGTCCGACATCATCAAACTGTCCATTCCCCTCGAGCCCCTTCCCCCGATGGGCATCGACCGAACTCTGAAGTCCTTGCTGCAGGAATCAATGACCATGGACAGCACGGCGATCAAGTTCGTCGATGTGATGGCGGAGCCCGGGATTGACGGCGTCCTGCCCTCCATCGAGGCGGGGCCGGGCGGCGCACCGCGCCTGGGACCGCTGGCCGTCTTCAAGGGTGACCGCCTCGTGGGCTGGTTGAGCCCGGAGGAGACGCGGGGCGTCTCCGCCATTCGGGCCAAGACCCCCAGGCTGTCTGTGCTTTTGCCCTGTCAGGAGGACGCCCCGCCTCAGGCAGACGTAGAGGTCCACAGCCACGAGTCGCGGCTGGAGATTCGAGCCGAGGGCGGGCGCCTGACGGCAAGTATCAAGGTAAAGGCCAGGGGCCAGCTGTATGAAGATGCCTGCCTCCGCGACGTCATGCAGCCGCCCACGCGCCAGGAGCTGGAACGCCTCGGGGCGGAGCAGGTGCGGCGGGACATCGAGGCTGCGGTTCAGCGGTCAAAGGATCTGCGGGCGGATATCTTCGGCTTTGGCCGTGAACTTTACCGGCACCAGCCGCAGGAGTGGAAGCGCCGCAAGAACCGTTGGGATGAGGAACTGGCCCGCCTGCCCGTCACCGTCAGCGTCGAGCTGACGATTGACGAGGGCGGCGTGATCAACCCGCCTGTGACACCGAGGTGACCTCGCCTAGCTCCTTGAGGAGGTTTCCCCCTTGGCCGTGGTGGCGCTGGTATCCGTCATTGGGCTCATAGCGTGGTACGAGGCCCCCCGGTTGGTGCGCCTGCGCCTCTGGGGAGAGCTGATTCTGATGGCCGCACTGCTCGGCATCGGAGCGGTTCTGTGGCTCGTGCAGGCAGGGGGAAGAAATCTCGCCTTTGTCACCTATTGGTTATATGCCGTGTTTGCCCCCGTCACCCGATTCCTTATCAATCTGCTTCCCTGAGTTAGGAACGGGGCCCCGGGAACCGCGCACCCAGGCGACGGCGAGGAGCAGAAAGGTCAATCCTCCCTCGATGAGGAGCGCATAAGAGGGAAACGCATCACGGAAAAATGGCTGCAGCTCCAGGTGGGAACCGACCACGCCGTAGGCGAGGCCGGCAAGGACCAGGCCCATCGGCAACACCAGCGGCCGGTATTCCTTGAGCCCAAAGAGCTGGGCGACGCCAAGGCTGCTGGCATGGTGAAGGACCCCCAGGGTGACAAATCCGGTGGTCATCAACAGGCTTACGAATAGCATCTGCAGCCGTTCAAAGAATCCAGCGATTAAAATGATGCGCGA
Source organism: uncultured Bacillota bacterium (assembly GCA_937868875.1). Taxonomy (GTDB): domain Bacteria; phylum Bacillota; class Sulfobacillia; order JAMDAP01; family JAMDAP01; genus JAMDAP01. The sequence continues at coordinate 1,645 of CALMNP010000002.1, forward strand.
CAGGCTCCAGGTGGGCACCCGCTGGTGCGCCGACTGCAGCGGACCAAGAGCCGCGATGGAGCCCAGGGTCAAGAGCGTCACGAGCATCATGCCTACCGAAACCCCGGCCGCCTTGGCCAGAAGGGCCTGCTGCGGCTTGTCGTGGTAAGCCATGAATAGGCCCATGATGACGCATATCCCGTACCAGCTTGCCGCGACCAGAGCGCCTGCGACAGGCCCCTTGATCCCATTCCCAAGCACCGGTCGGAGATTCCCGAAATCCATGTCTTTCAGGGTAAGAATCAGGATCAACACCGAGATCACGATTGAAATTGGACTGACGATCTCGCTTGCCCGCGCCATCGTCTCGAGGCCGTAGTAAGCGCCAACTGTGCTGACGACCACGACCAGGAGCACGAAGACCAACAGCGGCGTTTCCGGCAACACCAGCTTGTACCCTGCAGCAAAGATGTAAATGGAGATCGCCGCCGCGTGCATGAAGAGCCAGATATACGC
>CALMNP010000003.1 GCA_937868875.1 uncultured Bacillota bacterium
GACGATATCCCGGAACCAACGCCCGAAGTGGAAGCGCCCCGGGGGCTGCTCTTCCACGTCAGCACCGAGGCGGCGGGCGCCTTCGATGACCTCGGTCCGGTCCGAGCAGACCACCACCTGGTCGATCTCGGGGACATGAAGGAGCTTGTCCAGGGTGTCCAGGGTGACGGATGTCCGCACGGCCATCATCGGTTCGGCCAACGGGTGAAGGGGCTGGCCGCCTTCGAAGACGATGGCTGTGACCTTGCGACTGCCAGGCATGGTTTCGCCTCCGCGAAAGAGCGCCGCCTCAAGGGCGGCGCAATTCATCTCCTGTGGGGTTGTTGGGGTGAGGACCACATGCGGCCGGGACCCCCTGTGGCGGGTCGCCCCCAGGCTAGATCTCCGGCTCGATGAGGCCGTAGTCGCCGTCCTTGCGGCGGTAGACCACGCTGACCTCGCCGGTGGCGGCATTGGTGAAGACAAAGAAGTCGTGGCCCACCAGGTTGAGGCGCATGACGGCCTCGTCCACGGTCATGGGCTTGAGCGGGACGCGCTTGGTCTTCACGACGCCCGGCTCGGACTCCAGAAGGAAGCCCTCTTCCACCTGGGGCTCCGGCGCGCGGAACCGCTTGGTGATGCGGGTCTTGTATTTCTCTATCTGCTTCTCTAGCTTCTCGACCACCATGTCGATGGACGAGTACATGTCCTGTGAGGAGACCTCTCCACGCAACACGACGGTGCCCACGGGCATGGTCACCTCGACGGTCTGGCGGTCCTTCTGAATGCTCAGGGTCACCTGGGCCGACAGGGGGATGTCAAAGAACTTTTCCAGTTTGCCGACGCGCTTTTCGACGTAATCGCGGAGGGAGTTGGTCACGTCGATCTGTTTGCCACGGACGGTGATCTGCATGGTCCGCTCCCCTTCCTCGTCGCCGGCCGCCGGAACCGAGGCGGCGGGCGGCTGGTTTCCGTTGTATGAAGTATTCCCGTAGCGGAGGCAAAATCCTGCCCTTTCCAGGGCGTAAAAGAACCCGGGGGGGAAAGCGCCCCCCGGGGATCTGGCGCAACAATAGAGTCTTCTGGACTAAGCGGGGCGGGTTACATTAGCCGCCTGGGGTCCGCGGGCGCCTTCAACGATCTCGAATTCGACGCGGTCGCCCTCGTTGAGCGCCTTAAAGCCATCCATCTGGATCGCGGAGTAGTGCACAAACACGTCGCCGCCATCCTCGCGTTCGATGAAGCCGTAGCCCTTTTCAGCGTTGAACCACTTAACCTTGCCGAGCATCCTTACTGACTCCTCCTAGTGGTCGATCATGAGCCTAGAATGATGATTGCTCTTTGACCCATGAGGCAAATATAGCATACGTCACCAAAGTCTGTCAACTTATGTCGTTTAGTGGCACGGGGAAGTTGAAGCTCACGTGACGGGTAAAAAGACCCGGTCGGCCCGCTGAAGGGCGACCAGGTCCCGGGCAGTACGTGCCGCTTTGATTTTCAGGCCTTCAGCCTGGGGTCCAGGGCGTCGCGAAGGCCGTCTCCGAAGAGGTTGAGGCATAGCACGGTCAGGGTGATCATCAGGCCCGGGAAGGCCGTGACGTGGGGTGCAACGCGGATGTATTCCTGCGCCCGGGCCAGCATGGCGCCCCATTCGGCGTCGGGCGGCTGCACGCCCAGGCCCAGGAAGCCCAGGGCCGCCGCCTCCAGGATGGCCTCCGACGTGCCCAGGGTGGCGCGGACAATGATGGGAGCCATGGCGTTGGGCAGGATGTGGCGGGTCAGGATACGGAAGTGGCTGGCTCCACCGGCGCGGGCCGCCACCACGTAGTCAGACTCGCGAATGGAGAGGATGGAGGCGCGAACAATTCGGGCGTAGTGAGGGATGGCCACGATGCCGATAGCGATCATGGCCTTTCCCAGGCCGCGTCCCAGGATGCTCATCACGGCGATGGCCAGGAGTACCGAGGGGAAGGCGAGCAAGATGTCCATGATGCGCATCAGGAGGTTATCGAGCCAGCCCCCGGCATACCCCGACACGGCCCCGACCACCAGCCCGAGCCCCAGGCCAATGGCCACCGCGACCACGCCCACGGAGAGGGAACGCCGGCCGCCCCAGAGGATGCGGCTCAGAATGTCACGGCCGAAGTCGTCGGTGCCCAGCCAATGGGCCCGGCTGGGCCCCTGCAACTGCACGGTGTAGTCATTGGCATCGGGATTGTAGGGCGCCAGAACGGGTGCGGCCACCGACGCAGTCACCAGAAGCACGAACACCACCAGGCCGGCCACGGCCAGCCGGTGCCGGCGGAGGCGTTTCCAGACTTGACCCCAGAGGGACTCTTCCGGGGCCTCTGCGACAAGCGCGGGCACAGTGGAGCCGGGCGCCGCGCCGCTCCCCAGGGGGGCGCCGGCTGGAGCGGGAATCGGTTCGCTCGACATGATCCAGGCCCCCTCTTAGGAGTAGTGAATCCGCGGGTCCAACCAGCCGTAAAGGACGTCCACCAGCAGGTTGACGAGGACGAAGGCCAGGGCCACCAGCAGCACGATCCCGTTGACCAGGGGCATGTCGCCGTTGAGGATGGCATCCACGGCCAGTTTGCCCACCCCCGGCAGGGAGAACGTCGTCTCCGTCAGCACGGCGCCGCCCAGCAGGGCCCCGAACTGCAGGCCCACCACGGTAAAGACCGGAATGAGGGCGTTCTTCAGGGCGTGCTTATAGACCACAAGGCGCTCCGACAGCCCCTTGGCCCGGGCGGTGCGGATGTAGTCCTGGTTGACGACCTCCAGCAGGCTGGAGCGGGTCATGCGAGCCACCAGAGCCGTGGAGGCCGCCGCCAGAGCAAAGGAGGGCAGGACCAGGTGCCCCAGGACGTTGCGGAAGACCTCCCAGTTCGCTGTGACGAGGCTTTCTGTCAGGTAGAAATGGGTCTTCGGCTCGAAGCTGGTGAGGGCCAGTTTCGGGTCAATGAGGCCGGAGACGTGCAAGATCCCCAGCTTCACGGGGAAAATGGCAATGAGCACGAGGCCCAGCCAGAAGATGGGCATGGAGACACCGACCAGGGCGCCGATCATGCTCACGTTATCAAACCAGGAGTATTGTTTGACAGCCGAGATGACCCCCACGGCCACCCCCAGGATCACCGAGAGAATGACCGCCAGAACCGTCAGCTCCACCGTGTGGGGGAAGCGCTGCGCAATCTCGGTGATAACCGGGGCGCGGGTCATCCAGGACCGGCCAAGGTCGCCGTGGGCGAGTTTGACCAGGTAGTGGTAGTACTGCACGGGGATAGGGTCGTCGAGCCCCAGCTGGGTCCGGAGGTCAGCCATGCGCTCGAGAGTTGCATGCTGACCCAGGATGGCGCTGGTGGGGTCTGCCGTCACGGATAGGGCCATGAAGCTCACGAGGGTGATCCCGAGCAGGACAGGGATAGTCATGAGCAGGCGTCGCAGGATGTAGCTGAGCATAGATACGCCCCCTCGCTCTTCAGGTGGTGCACCGCTCCGGGATGACGACGGGCCGCTGCGCCGGCCGACGGCGGCCGGCGCAGGCTCGGCGGCCTGAGGCCCCGGGTCTGCCCCGGAAGGGATAGAATCGGCGCCCCTGGGCAGCCACCGCCGCCCAGGGGCGCCGACCGTTCACGTTTGGTTGGTGTTGCCGCCTGCCGTTACTTGCTGGCTGGCTTCCAGGTGTCCTTCAGCCAGATGGAGCCGGTCGGGTGCTGGTAGAAGCCGCTCATCGGCTTCCGCATGGCCTCGAAGTCCTCGGCCCAGCTGACGAAGATCCAGGGGGCGTCGGCCTCGATCAGCGTCTGAGCCTGCTTGTAGAGCGGCACGCGCTTTTTCTCGTCAAGAGTGCGGGCGGCCTGCTCCAGGAGGCTGTCGACCTGCGGATTCTTGTAGTGCATGTAGTTACCGCTGTTGAACTCCTTGCTGTGGAAGTGCACTTCGAGGAAGTTGTCCGGATCGCCGTTGTCGCCGATCCAGCCGAGGAGGTAGGCGTCGCCCTTGCCATCCTTCTGAATCGCGACCTTGTGGGCCTTCCAGTCGTTGGTGACGATCTTGACCTCAACCATGCCCGTCTTCTCGGCATCGGCCTTGAAGGCCTCAGCCAGCTTCTCCGCCTTCGGGTTGTACGGCCGCGGGTTGGTGTAGGCGTACAGCTCAAAGGTCAGCTTCTTGGAGGCGCTGTAGCCCGCTTCGGTCAGCAGCTTCTTGGCGCCTTCCAGGTCATAGCCGTAGGGCTTGAGAGTCGGATCGTAGCCCGTCAGGCCTGGCGGCAGGGGGCCGTTCGCCGGCGTAGCGATGTCGCCGTAGAGGGCCTTGACCGCCTCGTCCTTGTTAAAGGCCATGGTCAGGGCCTGGCGCACCTTCTGGTTGGCCAGGGGGCCCTTGTCGGTACGGAAGGCGATGTAGTTGATGTTCATGCCGGGGGCCGCCAGCAGCTGAACATTGGGGTCCTTCTTCAGGCGGTCCACATCTACCGGATCGACGCCGTCCATCATGTCGACGTCGCCCTTGACCAGTTCATCCGCGCGGGACGAGTTGTTCTTGGTGACCTTGAAGACGACCTTGTCGACCAGCGGGCGGCCGCCCCAGTACTGGTCAAAGGCCTCCAGGACGATGGACTGCTCCTTGTCCCACTTGACGAACTTGAAGGGACCGGTGCCGATGGGGTGCTCACCGAAACCCTTGGGGTCCTTCTCATAAGCGGCCTTGGAGATGATCGGCGCCGCCAGGCCCATGGCCAGGTTGCGCAGGAAGGGCGCATACGGCGTCTTCAGGGTGAAGACCACCGTGGACTTGTCCGTAGCCTCCACCTTCTCGATCACGTTGGGATCGAAGGTGAAGCTGGCATAGGGCATGTCCTCGGAATAGTACTGATGGCCAGGCATCTGCCGCTGGACGGAGAAGACCACGTCATCCGCGGTGAAGTCCGAGCCGTCATGGAACTTGACGCCCTGACGCAGGTGGAAGGTCCAGACCTTGCCGTCGTCACTGGTGCCCCAGGACTTGGCCAAGGCGGGGCCAACCGTGGTGGCGCCCGGGTTATACTTGACCAGGTTGTCGTAGATGTTGTTCATGACCTTGGACGACTCGCCGTCGTCCACAAAGGCGGGATCCAGGGAACTGGAATCGGCGCCGCGGGCATAAATTAGGATCTTCTCAGCCTTTGCCGTCTGACCCGTTTCCCCGCTGGCTCCGGGCTTGCTGGAACCGCAGCCTGTCAGGGCGACGGCCAGCAGCATGGACCCGGCCAGCATGGCTGCCAGAAGCTTTGCCTTCCGCACCAGATCTAACCCCCTAACGATTTATCCCCGTCCGGCTCACCTGCCGGCCCCATATCCACCCGGCTTGTGCCGGACGCCCGAGGCCGATCGGGTCCTTCCCCCTCTACCGGAGCAGTGGACGTTGGACAGGTAATTTCGCTGTATTGTGGCAAAATCCTGCCGGAGTGTTATGGGGAAGGAAAATAGGGGCAGGTCCTTGCCTGGGGGCCTGCCCCTTACCGTCCTCCCCAAAAACTCGTGCCGCCGTCCTGGTACCCATGTTTGGTTCATGGTGTCTTATCGTTCGACATGA
>CALMNP010000004.1 GCA_937868875.1 uncultured Bacillota bacterium
GGTCATGTAGTATCCGACGTTGTTGACGCGAAACCCCGGTGACAAGTTCCGGGCTTATCCTCATGATTACGTCGGATCGAAAGGCGACACCTGCCGACAGGCCGCAAAGAGGAGCTACCAGGCTGAAGAAAAAAGGCGCAGGGCCGGCGCAAGACCGGCCCTGCCGCCGGCCGGACCAGGAGCGGCCCGGCGGCACAGCGACCCAATAGCCTCTTAGAACAGGCCGACGATCTTGCCCGAGGGATCGATGTCGATGGCCTCCGCCGCCGGCACCTTGGGCAGTCCCGGCATGGTCATGATCTCACCGGTGAGCGCCACCAGGAAGCCGGCACCTGCTGATGGCCGCACGTCGCGCACGGTCACCGTAAAGTTTTCCGGCCGGCCCAACCGGCTCGGGTCATCGGAGAAAGAGTACTGGGTTTTGGCGATGCAGATGGGCATCTTGTCCAGACCCAGCTTGACGATGCGCTTGATGTCGCGCTCCGCCTCCTTGGTGAACTCAACGTCAGCGGCGCCGTAGACCTGGCGGGCAATGAGCCCGATCTTCTGCTGGACCGGCAGGTCGAGGTCGTAGGTGAAGTTGGGCGCCTGAAGCGCAGCCCCCTCCACCACATCCATGAGCACCTCGGCCAATTCCACGCCGCCGTCGCCGCCCCTGGCGAAGACGTCGGACATGGCGACCGGAACGCCGGCCTCCCGGCAGAGGCGAACGACGGCCTCCACCTCTTCCTTCGTATCAGTAGGGAACTTGTTGACCGCCACGACGGCCGGAAGGCCCCAGGACCGGACATTCTGCACGTGCTTCTCCAGGTTGGCGAATCCCTTCACCACGGCATCGACGTTGGGGGTCTTCAGGTCCTCCTTGGCCACGCCGCCGTGCATCTTGAGCGCCCGCACCGTAGCCACCACCACGCCGGCCGCCGGCTTGTACCCGGCCAGGCGCGAGACGATGTTGATGAATTTCTCGGCCCCCAGGTCGGCGCCGAAGCCGGCCTCGGTGATGACGTAGTCGCTCAGCTTCATGGCCAGGCGAGTGGCCGTGACGGAATTGGTGCCGTGGGCGATGTTGGCGAAGGGCCCTCCATGGACGAAGGCCGGGGTATTCTCCAGGGTCTGCACCAGGTTGGGCTTGATGGCGTCCTTCAGCAGCAGGGCCATGGAGCCGTCCGCCTTGAGGTCCCTGGCGGTGATGGTCCGGCCGTCATAGGTGTAGCCGACGATGATGCGGCCGAGGCGCTCCTTCAGGTCGGCCAGGTCGGTTGCCAGGCAGAGGATGGCCATGACCTCGGAGGCCACGGTGATCTTGAAGCTGTCCTGCCTGGGGATGCCGTCGGCCTTGCCCCCGAGGCCCACGACGATGTTGCGCAGGGCCCGATCATTGAGGTCGACGCAGCGCGTCCAACTGATCTGGCGCGGGTCCAGTCCCAGGGCGTTGCCCTGCTGCAGGTGGTTGTCGATCATGGCGGAGAGAAGGTTGTTGGCCGTGGTGATGGCGTGGATGTCGCCGGTGAAGTGGAGGTTGATGTCCTCCATCGGAACCACCTGGGAGTAGCCGCCGCCGGCGGCGCCGCCCTTGATGCCGAAGCTCGGGCCCAGGGAGGGCTCACGCAGGGCGATGATGGCCTTCTTCCCCAACTTCCAGAGCGCCTGTCCCAGGCCCACCGTGGTGGTGGTCTTGCCCTCACCCGCAGGGGTGGGCGTGATGGCCGTCACCAACACCAGCTTGCCATCCGGACGGTCCTTCAGCCTCTCAATGGCCTCAAAGGTGACCTTGGCCTTGTACTTCCCGTACAGTTCCAGGTCGTCCGGCTCCAGCCCGATCGCCTGAGCGATCTCGACGATGGGCTTCATGCGGGCCTCCTGAGCGATTTCGATGTCCGTCTTCATCACATCGACCGGCATCCTGCTGGCCTCCTTCGCCTGCCGCAAGGCAGGCGGTTTCCGATTGCCCGAATCCACCCTACCAGTCTTCCCACGGCTCCCTGCGACAACCCGGGCTCACTTGTCGCCGCCGCTCGCCCAGGGCGGGTCCTGCTGCCAACGGGAGGCAGGACCACCTCGTGAAGCTATTCCCATGGAACATCATACCTTGAACTTTCACGGAATTCCACTGGGGTTTGTCTTTTCACGACAACCGGGCATGAAGGCAC
>CALMNP010000005.1 GCA_937868875.1 uncultured Bacillota bacterium
GCTTTAGAGCTGTGTTTCTCACCTCAGGCACACTGTTCAGTTTTCAAGGATCGATGCGGTTTTCCGAGATATGCGGCTCGCTCTTTCGAGCCTGCTGTGTCCCGGCCGCAGTTTTAAATCTTAGCAGAGGCTCTTGCTCCAGTCAAGCCACCAAATCGTTCCTGCGTCGCCTGACCGATGCTTCAAATGAAGCTCTGCTGCTGCTTTTCGCAGCCGTCGCTCGCGGCGACAAATTTGAGTCTATCACCTCGCGCCAGCAAAGACAAGCGGTAATTGCGGCCGCACCAGGGTATTGTTCCCCGGGAATCCCAGGCTATGCAGAGTAACTCAGGTAAGACTTTACTTCAAAAGGCCCGGCTCGGAAGCGACAAAAGAGGCCGTACGGCAACGATTTCAACGGCCGTCCAGGTGTAGTTGCCGCCGGAACTCTGCTTCATGGAGAGAATGCGGTTGCCCAACTCCGCCACGCGACTGCTTGTGATGGGGTCCATCTTCGCATTCCAGTTGGGGACGACCAGCGACATCATGCCGGTCATGGCCGCGGGATCCATCGGGGTCCTGTGCATCGTGGGGTTGGCCGCAAGGATTTGAAAGCCGGCCGCCATCAAGGAGGCCGCAACCGCCTCTGGCGAGGGTAAGTTTGGAACCTGCAGGGCGTCGAGTCGTCCCGTGACCAGGCGAGCCGCCGCCATCATTGCCACGAACCACTCCCAGCCGCATGGAGCGGAGGCACTTACAAGCAGTAAGCGACCGCCGGGCTTAAGTACACGAAGCATCTCCCTGGCCGCCGCCACCCGGTCGGTGAACCAATGAAAGGCGGAACTGCAGATGGCCACGTCGAATGTGGCGTCCGGGAACGGCAGGTGTTCGGCGTCGGCCACAAAGAATCGGGCCGGCAGGCCCATCGACATGGCCTTGGCCGTGGCACGCAGGACCATGTTAGGCGCCAGGTCCACACCAATGGCCAGGCTCGTTCTTCCGGCCTGGCGCATGGCTTCGAACAGCGCAATGCCGGTGCCGGTGCCTACATCCAGGATGGAAGCTCCCGGCGGGACGGGGTGCTGAGCCAGCAGCCGCCTGACGCCGGCCACATAGGAGGCTCCCACCAGTTGATCGTACAGAAGCGCCGAACGGTCGTACCCCTCGGCCAGCGTGGTCTTCTGCAGCGACATCTAGAACCACCTCGGCCTAGTTTATGGCCCACGAGGCTTATGTGACCTCTAACGCGCCGGGGCTTGATCTCAGCGTACAAAAGCAAAACCGCGCCAACATGTGGCGCGGTTTCAAATTTGGTAGCCCTAAGGGGATTCGAACCCCTGTTACCGCCGTGAGAGGGCGGCGTCCTAGGCCACTAGACGATAGGGCCAAACAGTAATCTTAGTTGGCTGGGGATCCTGGATTCGAACCAGGACTAGATGATCCAGAGTCATCCGGGCTACCGTTACCCCAATCCCCAGCAATATCGCCGAGCAAACACGATTATAACAGACGACCTGTTGGCACGCAAGCGCCTCGGGGCGGCAATATCTGGCCTACAGAATGTACGTCTAGCGGACGGAGTCCAGGCGCCGCAACGTTTTCTCACGGCCTAGCAGAGCCATACTCTCGAATAACGGCGGGCTCACCGTGCGCCCGGTCACTGCCACGCGAATGGGCTGGAACACGGCCTTGGCCTTGAGCCCGTTTTCTTCCACGAAGGCCCGGCAGGCGGCCTCGGTTTGGACGGCATCAAAGACCTCAACTACGGCGAGACGGTCGCGGACCTGGCCGAGCCAGGCCCGGCTCTGTTCCGTGAGGAGCTTGGCAGCATCCGGATCGATCGTCAGTTCATCGCGGAAGAAGAATTCGGTCATGCCGGGGACTTCCGCCAGGGTCCGGATGCGCTCCTGTACGGTGGCCATAATCTTGACCATCCGGTCCCAGTCCGCCGGCTGCAACGCGTCGGTCATCAGCCCCTGCTTCTGCAGGAACGGCAGGGAACGACGGGCGAGCTCGTCCAGACTGAGGTTGCGAATATAATTGCCGTTCATCCAGTCCAGCTTATCCGGGTCAAAGACCGAGGGCGCTCGGGTGACTCGGTCCAGCTTGAACTGACGAATCATCTCTTCCTTCGTCAGGAACTCCTGGCCGTCTTCCGGTGTCCAGCCAAGCAGGGCCATGAAGTTGAGCAGAGCCTCCGGCAGATAACCGCGTTCCCGGTAGTCGCCGACGTAAGCGTCGCCGTTCCGCTTGGACAGCTTGGCCCGGTCCTTGCCGAGGATGTGGCCGATGTGCCCGAGCCGCGGCGGTTCCAGGCCCAGAGCCTGGTAGATGAGCAGCTGCTGCGGCGTGTTGGAGATGTGGCCCTCGCCGCGGATGACGTGAGTAATCTTCATCGTCACGTCGTCGATGACCACGGCGAAGTTATAGATAGGAATGCCGTTGGACCGGACGATGATGAAGTCGCCGATGCTGTCCGTGGGTGTCTCAATGAGGCCGCGGATCAAGTCGTCAAATACGACCTTCTCGCCATCCGGAACACGGAAACGGATGACCGGCTTGCGCCCCTCGTCCTCGCGCCGGCGGCGATCCTCTGCCGTCAGGTTACGGCACTTGCGGCTATACTGATAGACTACGCCCTTCTTCTGGGCCTCCTGGCGCTCCGCCTCCAGTTCCTCGGGGGTGCAGTAGCAATAGTAGGCATGCCCCGCCTCCAGAAGGCGTCTGGCAGAGTCGCGGTAGGTGTCCAGCCGCTCCATCTGGCGGTAGGGGCCATAGTTGCCGCCGATGTCCGGGCCCTCATCCCAGTCGAGGCCCAGCCAGCGCATCTCCTGGTAGATCACTTCTTCCCACTCGGGGCGGCTGCGCTCCTGGTCGGTGTCTTCGAGGCGCAGCACGAAGGTGCCGCCCAGGCTGCGGGCGTACAGCCAGTTGAACAGCCCGGTGTGCAGGGTGCCCGCGTGAATGGGGCCCGTCGGGCTGGGCGCCAGCCGGACGCGAACGGGGGAAGGCATGTCCATCAACTCCGTGTCGTAGTCTCAGTGAAACAAAAAGACCCCCGCCCCAAAGGGACGAGAGCCGTGCTCCCGCGGTACCACCCTTCTCGGCCGGGTCACCCCGACCACTCTGAACACCGGCTGAGCCGGCGCGCTCCCGATAACGGGGGAGAGGCGGCCTTCGTACTCCCGCCGGGCCTCGGCCTCGGGCGGTCTCCGTTGGCGGCTCGGAGGCCTCTTCAGCACTTCTGCAGGGCGGGGTTGCAGCAACGCCGCAGGCGTTCCCCAGCTCTCTGAAACCCGAGTGGAGTGCTTACTTGCTCCTCGTCTTGGCCGTTCGAACGTATCGTTACCATTATAGCCGAACGGCCCGCGTATGCAAATCGCAGCCCCTGTCAGCCGTAGACCCAGAACTTCAGCAGTACAATCAGGATCAGACCCGGCAAGCCCAACACGCCCACGATCAGTGCAGTCAGCGGGTTGACGGGCAGAGCGAAGTGAACCAACCCGCCCACCCAGTTCAACACCCACAGGGCGGCTCCTCCCACGAGGCCGTTGACAACCAGGGTCAGGGCCCATCGCAGGGGCGTATAGAGAACGCGCGCCAGGGCGTACACCAACAGCAGTCCGAAGGCGTAAGCGAGTAGGGTCGTCCATGTCATAGGCCCACCCCCGTATCCGTCACACTATGTATACGGGGGCTGTCTCCGGCCTATGCCTCAGGACGTCGTGCCAAGGTTGGCACCGTTGCGTGCCTTGCGAAGCAGGTACATGTACTTGGTCTCGGCCGCCTCCACCAGGTAGATGGCGTGGTCAACCAGGTCCGGTTCTGACACACTCTCAAAATAAGACTTGGCCGCCAGCCAATCCTGCCTGGCCTGTTCCACCAGCTCCAGGAAGCTGGGGTTGGCGAGGGGCGCGGGAACCCCCACACCCATGTCGTCGGCCACAAGTCGTTGCGGCCACGACGACAGCGCCTTCAAAATGGTTTCTTTCACGGCCATCACCCGTTCCTCCCCGATCCCACAGGAAAGCTATGCCTCTAGATGCGTCCCGTAGTATCGGCAAAAACTGGGGGAGGCTATACCTGAAAAGCTAGGCCGGCCCACCTTTTCGTGGGCCGGCCATGGTCGCAGCATGGGCCTTTGGCTGATGTCACTCCAAAATTCGCCTGAGAATCCGGGCTGCCTAGATTTCCCTTCTGCCTTCCAGGGCCTTGCTCAGCGTCACTTCGTCCGCGTACTCCAGGTCGCCGCCGACCGGCAGGCCGCGGGCCAGGCGGGTAACGCGCAGGCCCATCGGCTTCAAGAGACGGGCCATGTACATCGCGGTGGCTTCGCCTTCGATGTTGGGGTTGGTGGCCAGGATGACCTCGCGCACCTGGCCGTCGCCGAGCCGAGCCAGCAGCTCTCGCAGCTTGAGGTCGTCCGGGCCGATGCCCTCCATGGGAGAGATGGCGCCCTGGAGCACGTGGTAGAGACCCTTATAATCCCGGGTCCGCTCCAATGCCACCACGTCACGGGGCTCCTCCACCACGCAAATGAGGCTGCGGTCCCGCCCCGAGGCGGAACAGATGGCGCAAGGGTCCTTATCGGTCAGGTTCTGGCAGACACTGCAGTACTTGACCTTCTCCCGGGCCACCATCATCGACTCGGCCAGGGCCTGCACCTCTTCCCGCGGCTGGAACAGCAGGTGAAAGGCCAGGCGCTGGGCCGTCTTGGGGCCGATGCCCGGTAGTTTCGTCAGCTCGTCAATGAGCCGGGCGATGGGCTGGGCGTAGTACATGAACTAGAACATCCCCGGCATCTTGATGCCGCCTGTGACCTTGGCCATCTCCGCGGCCGCCATCTCGCCCGCCTTGCGCAGGCCCTCATTGACGGCAGCCAGAACCAGGTCCTGAAGCATCTCAACGTCCTCGGGGTCGACGGCTTCCGGCCTGATGACGATGGACCGCAGTTCCTGCTTGCCGGTCACCACCACCGTCACCATGCCGCCGCCGGCGGTGGCTTCGATGGTGCGGTCCGCCAATTCCTCCTGCAGCTTCTGCATGTTGGCCTGCATCTGCTGCACCTGTTTCATCATCTTGTTGATGTTGCCCATGTTCATCATGGCGAAGCTCCTCCTTGCCGGGGCTGGGCTGAACCAGCACAGGCTAGCTGTCCTTGCGTATTTCCACAACTTCGCCGCCGAAGAAGTCCAGCACACGCTTGACCGCCGGGTCTTCCTGGGGCGCAACAGGCTGCGGCTCGCTGCGGGGGCGGGGAGACGGTTCACTGCCTTCGACAACGGCCGCCAGCGAAAGACTGGCACCGAGGACGGTGCTCACAGCCTCCTCAACCACGGCCCGCCGTTCGCCACGGCTCATCTGGCCTCTGTCATAGGTCGAAAGGCCCTTGGCGAACTGAATATAGAGCCGGCCCTGTTCCAGCCGAACGGGTATCCCCTTGCTGAGCATCTGGTAGACCAGAGGCCGGGACTCCTTGGCGTAACGGAGCACCTCGGGCCAGCGCGCCACAACCGCCTCCAGGGTCAGTTCGCCGGGGGGCGGCGCCGGCGTTGGCGCCTCAGGGGTCGGTCCGCTCTCGGCCGGCTTTCGGTCCAGCGACGGCTTCGGGCCGGCCGCAGGCTGATGTTTGCCGGCGGACTGAACGGCAGTCGGTTTCGATGCGGCCGGCTGGGCGGTGGTTTCCGCCAAGGACTGCATCGCCGGCTGAGGCTGGGCCGCCTGACTGCAGAGCTTGACCAGGGCCAGTTCCACCAGGAGCCGCGGTTGGCTGGACCACTTCAGTTCGCTTTCCGTTTCCGCCAGGGTCGCCAGGATGGCGGGCAGGCGGTCGCCGCTGAGCTCGCCGGCCGCCTGGCCAAGCAGTCCCAGGTCGGCGGGTGCAGCGTCCACCAGGCTCTGGTCGCCGTCGCCACAGACCTGGAGCAACAAGGCGTTGCGAAGGAACCCCATCAGGTCGCGCAGGAACTGCCGGATATCCTTCCCCTGGCGCATCACCTGGTCCACCAGGCGCAGGGCCGTGGTAGCGTCGCGCCTGGCAAGGGCCAGGGCCATGTCGGCCAGCAATTCGGAGGGGGCCAGCCCCAGTGCGGCCAGGGCATCCTCCAACTGAATGGTATTCCCACAGAACGCGACCAACTGATCCAGCAAGCTCAGGGCGTCGCGCAGACCGCCCTCGGCCGCTCGGGCCACCAGGGCCAGAGTGCGTTCATCCACCTGGAGTTTGCCCTTGCCTGCCACTTCCTCTAGGCGGGCCTGAATCTGTGCCGCTGATAGCCGGTGAAAGTCAAAGCGCTGGCAGCGTGAGAGCACTGTCAGTGGGATCTTCTGGGGGTCAGTTGTGGCCAGAATGAAGAGAGCGTGGCCCGGGGGCTCCTCCAGGGTCTTCAGCAGGGCATTAAAGGCCTCATTGGTTAACATATGAACTTCATCAATGATGTATACTTTGCGCTTGCTCTCGGCCGGCGCGTACTTGACCTTGTCGCGGAGTTCGCGGATTTCGTCTATGCCGCGGTTGCTGGCGGCGTCAATCTCCAGCACATCCACCGAGGCGCCGCTGTTGATGCGCCCGCAGGATGGGCACTGGTTGCAGGGATCGGGGGAGTCTCCCCGCTCCGTGCAGTTGGCGGCCTTGGCCAGAATCTTGGCCACTGAGGTCTTGCCCGTGCCGCGGGGCCCGGCCAACAGGTAGGCGTGCCCAAGCCGGCCCAGGCGCACGGCGTTCTGCAGGGTGCGGGTGATGTGTTCCTGCCCCACCACTTCGGCAAATGTCTGAGGCCGCCACTCCCTGTACAGGGCCACGTAAGACACGGCTGAGCCACCTCCCCGCCCCGCTGTCCGGGGCTTCTTATAGGGTTCGTTTTTGTGCGGCCCATTCCCTCTCCGGGGCGCAAACTCCCGGGCTTCCAAGACAAGGAAGGGCGCAGGCCGCCCGGAGAGGGTGGGTGCCTGCGCCTGTGTTGCGCATCTCGGTTGTCGGCGAGGCGCCTGTTTAGCGCCAGGCCGGGACGTACAGGACCGACTGGTTGCCGTCTGCATCCCGCACGGTGAACTCATAGGCCGGTTCCACGTCCGCCTCCGCCCCGGGCGAAGTCATCAGGGGCCACCGGTACACCAGGGCCACGCGCGTCACCGTCAGCTTGGGGCCACCCTTGTACCACTCGAAGGGCATGGAGCGCAAAGCGGTCAGAGCCTGTTCGGGCGATTGTACCGGACGCGATCCCGCCTGCGTGAGGCTCAGGGCCGGCCAGGAGGCGTAGATGACCCGGCCGGATGCGTCCAGCCGGAGCGCTCCGCCCGCATCCACCACGTCGGTGTCGGCGAGGCGCAGGCGCAAATCTCCCCAGTAGCTGCCGTTCTCTTCAGGGCGCACAATCAGGCCGGCCTCATCGGCGCCCGGCATCCCGGCCTTCTGCAGGAAGGAACGGAGGGCCCTTTCCGCCTCGGTCAGGGTAGCCGCCGGAGAGCCCGAACCCGAGGCCGGCGTATCGTCTCGGTAGAGATAGCTCCAGCCGCTGCCCCAGTCTGGGCTGGCCACCAGCCAGCGACCGGCCTGCTTGTAGGGCGGCAGACCCTCCACAGGAGCTTCCTGGCCCGCCAGTGGGCTCCCCAGCCACAGATGGCCGAACCCTTGCTGGACATCACCGGTCAGGTCCAGGCGGCCGGCAACGGCCTCAACGTCGGCGGGAACCAGGCTCAACTGCACCATGTGGTAGACAGGCAAGTCTGTCCGGGACGCGGGCAGGGAGGCCTCCAGCGTGAAGGTGGCGGTGCCCGGTTCCACGCGAACCATGGAGCCGTCGCGCTGGGCGGGCCGCACCATGGCCCGGCTGGACACCCCGCCGGACGGGGCGGCGAGCGAGGGCTGGGGTGAGGCGACACCGGCACCTGGGACGGCTGGCTCCTGCGTCGTCGAGGCAATTCCCATCGTGCCTTCCGGCGCGTTGGGCGCGGACTTGCTTACATCATCCGGCGAACCCCTGCCGGCATCGGCAACGAGAGAGGTTGCCTGCGGCGCCGTGCCCGTGCGGCCATACTGCAGGCCCCAGAAGGTGGTCCCTGCGGCCAGCCCCACGACCACTGCGGCAGCCGCGCTCATGGCCAGGGAGGTACGATACCAGGGCCGAACCAGCCTCCGCGGCGTCGCCGCTTCGGCCAAGAGCGTCCGTCGCAACTGGTCGCGGAATGCGTCTTCGGGCAGGGCTCCCAGCGGTCCCTCTGCCAGAAGGGAGACCAGATCGTTCAGGGCTTCCCGCTCAAAGGGGTTCTGGGCCTCTTCTTCAATTAGCTTGTGGACGTCGTCAAACTCCCTCACGTGCGAGCCCCCTCTGCTCCTGGAGGCGCCGGCGCAGGGTGGACAAAGCCCGGAACATCAGGGACTTGACAGCCTGTTCCGTCCGTCCCGTGGCCTCAGCGATTTCCTTCAGCTTGAGGCCCCCTACGAAGCGCATCAACACTACGTCTTGCTGGTCTGGCGTGAGATATTTGACGGCCAGCCTGACTTCATCTGCTTCAGACTGAAGCATGGCCATCTCCTCCGGCCCAGGACGTTCGTCGGCCCAGCGGTCCAGCTCCAGGGGGGCGGACCGGTGCCGTAGCGAGCGGTAGTAGTCCGTCACCACGTTGGCTGCGATACGGAAGAGCCAGGCGGGGAAGCTGGCGGCCGTTCCCTCAAAGTTGCCCAGGTTGCGCATGGCCTTGAGGAAGGCGTCGGCCGTGAGGTCCTCTGCCGTCTGGCGGTCGTCCACCCGGCGATAGACGAAGGCGTAGACCTTACTGAAATACTGGTCATACAGCTCTCCGAATACCTGGGGGTCCCGCTTGGCTCGCGTCACGAGATCATCCAGCGGAACGGTCTGGGCCGACAAGATGGTCACGCCTCCATTTCTCGTTCAGCCCCATATCCGCACCCTTAGGACGGAGGACGAGGCAAAAGGTTTCGTGGCGTTGATGAAAACGAAGCTGTCCTTGTATCATGCTAGCCTTAACCCCCGCCGCCAGGTATCCCCCATGAGTATGAAAAGAGGCCCACCCCTTCGGGTGAGCCTCGTGTAAACCTACTGGCCGCGCACCTGCCGTCGACGAGTCCCTTCCGGTCGATACCGGGGTAGTTGGCTCGGGTCAGGCGTCCCCGCGGCACACGCGACACATTCCTTACCGCTGCTCCCTTCCGGGCCTGACGGGGTTCGGAAGGCCTCGTTGCGCAGGACCCAACCGTCGTCGCCACTTGCTCCGGCCAGCCCCACAAGGAAGACGCCTCGGGCAGGAGTTCAACCCCGCTGCAGCGGATTGCGGGTGCAGGGCACCGCTACCTCCCCGTCTAGCGCGACCAAGGGCGAAAACTCTCTAGAGACAAGAGGACCGGCGTCTGTGAACGCCGGACTGTTTGAAGATGAATGGCGGAGAGAGAGGGATTTGAACCCTCGAGACGGTTTTAGCCGTCTACACGATTTCCAGTCGTGCGCCTTCGACCACTCGGCCACCTCTCCGCGTGCTCTACACAACTGATGCCGGCTCTTGCCGGCAACATATAAACTTGATGGCGGAGAGGGTGGGATTCGAACCCACGGTACCTTATTAGGGTACGCCGCATTTCGAGTGCGGTACCTTAAACCACTCGGACACCTCTCCGCAACGGTGTCTCGATTATCGCCTGGCCTCGAAAAAGCGCCGCAGCAGAGCTTGACACTCCTCTTCCAGCACCCCGCCGATGACCCGCACCTGGTGGTTAACCGCGGCGTTTTCCGCCACGTCACGCACCGTCAGGGTGCCCCAGGCTTTGGGATCTCTCGCTCCATAGACCACGGTGTCGACTCTGGCCTGAACCAGAGCGCCGGCGCACATGGGGCAGGGCTCGAGGGTTACAAACAAAGCGGTCCCGGCGAGACGCCAGGTCCCCAGCTTCTCTGCGGTCTGACGAATGGCCAGGATTTCAGCGTGTGCCGTCGGGTCCAGAAGTTCCTCGCGACGGTTATGCGCTCGGGCGATGACCTCGCCGTTGCGTACGACCAGGGCTCCTACCGGTATCTCACCGTGGCGGAAGGCCGTTTCGGCTTCCACCAGGGCTTCCCGCATGAATGCTTCCATCCGCGAGTAGTCCATGTGACCTCGACGTGGGACCGGCAAATTGGCGCGCCCGGGAGGACTCGAACCACCGGCACGCGGTTTAGGAAACCGCTGCTCTATCCACCTGAGCTACGGGCGCATGAAGGTTGATGCCGTCAGTAAGAAAATGGCGCGCCCGACAGGATTCGAACCTGTGACCTTTTGATTCGTAGTCAAACGCTCTATCCAGCTGAGCTACGGGCGCGTATTTCGGTTTTGCAGGTGGCTCGGCACCTGCACAGAGTAGAATACCACAGGGTTTTTGCCTTTGCAAGGGATGGCCCGGTGGCAAATCTGAGCAACCCGGCAAAGTAAAACCGCCCCGTCCGGGGCGGCTCCGTTGATCAAAAGTGGCGGAGAGAGAGGGATTCGAACCCTCGCTAGGAGTTACCTCCTACTAACGATTTAGCAAACCGCCCCCTTCAGCCTCTTGGGTATCTCTCCGCGGGCAAGTTGCTCATGTATCGTAACATACCCGGACAAGTCGACGCAACCGGGCCGGTTCATTTCCGTGGCGGGATTTTGTTACAGCCGCGCCATAGCGGCACGGCTTCCCGTTTGGGGGTCGGCGCGCCGCTGCGGCATCCTTCTGTGAGGTGCCAGGGTAAAACCTTCCTTTTTGGGTACCGACTGTGTACGCTGGGGATGAAAAGGGGGCGCCCGCATGGAAAATCTTCCGATCCTGGAGCCGTATCGCATCAAGGTGGTAGAACCGGTCCGGCAGAGCACCGTCGAGGAGCGTCGTGGCCTGATTGCCGAGGCCGGGTACAATCCCTTCCTCCTCAGGTCGGAAGATGTCTTCATCGATTTGTTGACGGACAGCGGCACGGGCGCCATGAGCCAGCGGCAGTGGGGTGCGGTCATGGATGGGGATGAGGCTTACGCCGGTTCGCGTTCCTTCTACCGCCTGAAAGAAGCCGTCGAGGAGGTTCTGGGGTTTCCCTGCGTGATTCCCACGCACCAGGGCCGCGCCGCAGAGCATGTGCTCTTCACCTCCATGTTGAAGGCCGGCGACCTGGTGCCCAATAACATGCACTTCGACACGACCAAGGCCCACGTTCAGCACCGGGGCGCCGAGACTGTCGATCTGCTCTGCCCCGAGGGATACGAGGCGGCGTCAGCTCATCCCTTCAAGGGAAACATGGACACGGCGGCCCTGGACCGCCTGCTGACGGAGCGTGGCAAACGGGTGCCGCTGGTAATGGTAACAGTCACCTGCAACAGCGGCGGCGGCCAGCCGGTATCGCTGGAGAACCTGACCGAGGTGCGCCGGATCTGCGACCGCCACTCCAAGCCCCTGTTCCTGGATGCGGCACGCTTTGCAGAGAACGCCTTCTTCATCCAACGGCGAGAGCGCCCCGACCTCTCGGTGCCGGAAGTCGTGCGGCAGATGATGAGTCTGGCCGACGGCATCACCATGTCGGCCAAGAAGGACGCCCTGGTTAATATCGGCGGCATGATTGCCCTGCGCGACGAGGCCCTGTACCGGGAGTGCAGCAACTGGGCCATCCTGTTCGAGGGTTTCCCCACCTACGGCGGCCTGGCCGGCCGTGATCTGGACGCCATGGCCCAGGGTCTGCGTGAAGTGGTGGACGTGGGCTACCTGGCACACCGCCTGGGGCAGGTGGCTTACCTGGCGGACCGGCTGCGTGAGGCCGGAGTGCCGATCGTGGAACCCCCCGGCGGCCATGCCGTCTACCTGGACGCACGCCGCTTCCTGCCGAACGTGCCCCAGGATCAGTTCCCGGCCTGGGCCCTCTCCGTAGAACTCTACATCAAGGGCGGCATCCGCACCGTGGAGATCGGCACGGTGCTGAGCGGCCGCAATCCAGCCACAGGTGAGCATGATTACGCCCGCCTGGAACTGCTGCGTCTGGCCGTCCCGCGTCGCACCTATACGCAGAGTCACCTGGACTGGGTGGCGAAGAGCGTCATTGACGTCTACCGCCGTCGGGATGAAGTCCGGGGCGTGCGGTTCACCTACGAGCCCCCGGTGCTTCGTCACTTCACCGCCCGCTTTGAGCCCCTGGCCTGAGCCTGGTTCCCGTCCCTGATTCACAAAAGGCACTCAAAAGGGACCACGCCCCAGAGGCGTGGCCCCTCTTTCTTTGTCCCTTAACCGCTCGTGTCTGTCGCGGCTATGGGAGTCGACCGGAAACTCGTGATTTAGGTCACAAATATATGTGATTCTGTTCACAAGAGAGCAAATGGCGATAAACCGCTGTTTTTGGGCCGTATGCCACTTTGCTACAACAAATCCAATCGGGCTATATTACGAATATCGGACCCCGGACGAACTGGCGCCAACGCAGGCCCGAGGCCCACAGCCAATCCCACGAGGAAGGTACAGAGCATGGCCAACG
>CALMNP010000006.1 GCA_937868875.1 uncultured Bacillota bacterium
CGCCGGGGTGCCCCTGGTCCTCATGGGGGCCGCATCCACCGTGGAGTCGGGCCTGGTTGAAAGCCTCCGTCGCCCCGGCGGCAATGTCACCGGCCTTGACAACGGCCACGCGGAACTGACCGCCAAACGCCTGGAGCTATTGCTCACCTTGCTGCCCGAGGCCAGAAACATCATCGCCCTGTACGACCCCAGCGTGGCGCCGGGCCGGCACAGCCTGTCAGTTGCGGTTGAAGCCGCCAGGCGGCTGCACGTGTCTCTGACTCCGCTCCTCATCACGACACCGGAAGAACTCAGCCACGGACTTGCCGCCCTGCAGCCCGGCGACGCCGACGCCATCCTCCTCCTCTCCACCAGCCTGCTGGAGTCTGCGGGGCCGCTGCTGTACGAGACCTCCCTTCGCACGGGCATCCCGACGATGGGCGTAAACGAAAACGACGTGGAAGAAGGCAACTTTGCGGCCTACGGTGTCTCCTATGAAGCCCAGGGACGGCAGACCGCCCGCTTTGTGGCGAAGATCCTGCAGGGCCAGTCCCCCCGGAAGCTGCCCGTGGAAACGCCGGACAACCCTGAGCTGGTCGTGAACCTGGACCTGGCCCGACGACTGGGCCTGAGAGTCTCGCCCGTCGGCCTGGCTTTCGCGAGCATCCGCCAGGGTCCGAGAGCGGAAGCAGCTGAGACGAACCCACAGACCGGGGAGGTGTGGCGATGACCTCCTTCCCCTGGTGGGCACGCTTCAAAGGGCGCATGCTGGCCTTCGGCGTCACGATGTCCATTCTCCCGGTCCTGGCGCTCGGTTATTTCAGCCTCCAGGCCGTCTGGCGGGGCCAGTTGGCGGTCATGACCCAGCGCAATCACGCGGTCTCGGCCACGGTTGCCGACGATGTGGCCCGGCTGATCGGCCGCATCGAGGACCGCCTCTCCACCGTCGCCCGGACGGAGAACGAGGCCCTGCTGACGGCTCCGCCCGGTGAAAAGCAGCGCCTGCTCTATGCCATCCTGCGCGACGCGCCCTACCTTGAAGAACTGGCCATTGTCAGCGGTGACGGCAGCGAGCTGGCCCGTGTCTCGCGGCGCCAACTGACAACGGATGCCCCAGGCAATGCCCTGTCCCCCCTCGCCGGCCCCGACAGCCAGGTGATTCACGCCCTGGCGGAGGGCCGCCCGATGGTCGGCGCCGTATATGTCCTGGAGGATGGCCGGCCGATGCTGAGCCTGACGGTCCCTGCTGAAAGCCGCTCCAGCGGTACGCTGCCCGGCGGCCTCCTGGCGCAGGTCTCCCTGCGCGGCGTACTGGACAACCTGGCTTCCGTCACGGGCGCGAGGGGCACGGACGTCCTGGTGGTCAACGGCGACGGCCGCCTCATCGGCCACAGCGATTTCAGCCAGGTGCTCCTCGGCCGGGACGTCGCCTCCAATGACTCCGTCCGTCAGTTCGTCAATGGGGCGGACGCGCTGGATGAGAACCTTCCCCGCCGCTACCGCTCCCACACGGGAGCGAACGTGGTCGGCGTCTTCAGCCGTGTGCCCGGACTGGGCTGGGGCGTCGTCGTCGAGGAAGCGACCGCCAGCGCCGTCGGCCCTGTCCGTGAGATGGCCGGGCGCATCGGCGTCACGGGCCTGGCCATCATGGCCCTGGTGGTCAGCCTGTCGGTCTACTTTGCCGGCCGGGTCACCCGACCGATCGAGGTCCTCGAGGAGGGCGCCCGCCGCGTCGGCAGCGGTGACCTTGAGCACGTCATTGACACGGATTCGCCTGACGAGGTCGGCCGCCTGGTCGCGGAGTTCAACCGCATGACCGCCCGGCTGCGGGCACAGGCTTCGAACCTTCAGCGGGAAAAGGAGCGCCTGGACCTGGTGGTCAGCGGCATCGGCGTCGGCCTGGCCCTGATCGACGAGCGCCGCAACACCCTTTGGGTCAACCGCACACTGTCCGAGTGGCTGCCTGAAGGCTTCTCCCCCATCGGTCGCCCCTGCTACGAGGTCCTGGGCCGCGGCGACTGTCCCCTCGGGCCGGAGGCCTGCACTCCCGGCGAGATGGTCCGTGCCGGGCGCCTGGGAGACCGGGAGCGCGTGCTGCGCCACCGCTCCTTCGCCCTGGAGAGCGGCGGCCCCGGGGAACCCCGCTTCCTTGAAGTGGTCGAGGACATCACCCAGCAGAAGGCCATGGAGGCCATGGTCATCCAGGCGGACAAGCTGGCCGCCCTGGGCCAGCTCGCCGCCGGCGTCGCGCATGAGATCAACAACCCGCTTGCCAGCGTCAGCGCCTATGCGGAAGACCTGGCGGACCGACTCCGCGCGGAGGGTCCTGCCGCCCTGTCCGCAGACGGCTCAGCGCAGAGCTACCTCGAGACCATCCGTCGGCAGGTTGAGCGTGCCAAGGGAATCACGGCCAACCTCCTGCGGTTCGCCCGCCAGGCCCCGCCTGAAGAGCGCAACGCCCTGGATGCGGCCTCCGTCAACGACGTGCTGCGCGATACCGTCGCGCTGGTCGGGCACCGCATCCGGCGTCAGCTCGTGGAAGTCCGGTGGGCCCTGGCGGATGGGCTGCCCCTCGCCCGCGCCGAAGCGGCGCGGCTCCAGCAGGTGGTGCTGAACCTGCTGACGAACGCCCTGGATGCCATGGAGCCCGAAGGCGGGACGCTCACCCTGGAGAGCGCGGCCACACAGGAGGGCATCCTGCTGCGCATCGGAGACACCGGCCACGGCATCCACCCGCAAGACCAGGCCCGGGTCTTTGATCCCTTCTATACGACGAAGCCGCCCGGCCAGGGCACAGGCCTCGGCCTCTCCATCTGCTACGGCATCATCAGTGAGTGGGGCGGGCGCCTCAGCCTGGAGAGCGAGCCGGGGTCCGGCACAACCTTTACGGTCGCCCTGCGGCCCCAGGCCGGACCGGCGGCGGGCCCGCTGACGGATCAGACGAGGGGGGAAACGGCATGAGCCGCACACCGACCATGCTGGTGGTGGATGATGAGGAGAGCCTCCGTGCACTCATCGCCAACCGGCTGCGCCGCAAGGGCTACGAGGTGACGGAGGCCGCAACCGGCCAAGATGCTTTGGGCGCCATCATCCAGCAGGAGTTCGACCTGGCCCTCTTCGACCTGCGTCTGCCGGACATCGACGGCATGGAGTGCTTGCGCCGGGCCAAGGAGGCCCAGCCCAACCTGGAAGTGCTCATGCTGACCGGCCACGGCACCATCGAGACCGCCATCGAGGCGATGAAGCTCGGCGCCTACGACTACCTGACCAAGCCCGCCAACCTGGCCGAGTTGGAGGTTGTCCTTGGCAAGGCCCTGGAGAAGCGGCTTCTGGCCAATCAGAACCGGGGCCTTCGCGAGGCCATTCGCCGCCAACAGGAGCAGGTGGCCATCGTTGGCGGCAGCGCGGCGATCGACCGGCTGCTCCGGCTCACCGAGCGGGTGGCCGCTGCCGACTCGCCCGTCCTCATCGAGGGCGAGAGCGGGACCGGCAAGGAGCTCGTCGCCCGCGCGGTGCACGACGGCAGCGCCCGCGCAGACGGCCCGCTCATCACCGTCAATTGCGGGGTCCTGCCCAACAACCTCCTGGAGAGTGAGCTCTTCGGACACGCCAGGGGCGCCTTCACCGGAGCCGTTCAGGCGAAGGCCGGCCTGGTCGAGATGGCCGACCGCGGCACCCTCTTCCTCGACGAGGTGGGTGAGCTGCCCCTCGACCTTCAGGCGAAATTGCTCCGCTTCCTGGAGACGGGCGAGTACCGGCGCGTCGGCGAAACCCGCCTGCGCCGGGTGGACACCCGCATCGTGGCCGCCACCAACCGCCGCCTGGCGGATGCCGTCGCTCTGAACCAGTTCCGCGAGGACCTCTACTACCGCCTCAACGTCGTCCGCCTGGAGGTGCCGCCCCTCCGTGACCGGGCCTCGGACATCCCGATGCTGGTTGAGCACTTCCTCAGCCGCCTGAGGTCCGACAAGCAGTTCGCCCCGGAAGCCATGGAGGCCTTGCTGGCCTACCCGTTCCCCGGCAATGTGCGGGAGCTGTTCAACATCGTCCAGCGCGCGGTGATCCTTTCCCCCGACCAGTGGGTGACCCCAGAGGACCTGGGACTGCCCGCCGCTCCCGGTCACCTGGCTGTGGCCCCTGCGGCGGCAAACGCGGGAGGCGCCCCCCCTGACCCAGACGCCATTCTCCCCCTGGGAGAAATGGAGCGACGCCACATCCTCGCCGCCCTCCAGGCGACCGGCTGGCACCGTGCACAGGCGGCCGGCCTGCTAGGCATCAGCGTCCGGAACCTCTACCGCAAAATCGACCAGTTCGGCCTTCTGCCCGACGCCTGAGCCTGTTCCTGCCAACCTGTTGCGTGCCAGCCTGACAGGCGCCACCCTGTCACCTCAGGCCAGACCAGGTGACAAAATGTCACGGATAACGTTCGGACCCATCTGTTGAGATGCAGGGCTGCGCCGCTTCCGGAGCCGACGAAGAACGAAATCGCCAGGTAAGCCTGGCGATTTTTTTGTTGCTCCCATGCTGGCACGCCACTTGCTACGTAAAGAAGGCGAAAGCGGAAAACGCGCCACAACTCGCAAGACACAAGCAAGGAGGAGGGCCATGAGCGACAACAGTCCGGACCATACGCCCCAGTGGGCGATGGTCATCGACCTGGCCAAGTGCGTCGGCTGCGACACCTGCACCGTCAGCTGCAAGGCCGAGAACCGAACGCCGCCCGGGGTTTCCTACAACGTGGTGCTGGAGATGGAGCTCGGGGAGTTCCCCAACGTCCAGCGTTACAACGTCCCCCGGCCCTGCATGCAGTGCGACAACCCGCCCTGCGTCCAGGTCTGCCCCGTTTCCGCCACGTACAAGCTGGACAACGGCATCGTCGCCATCGACCACGACCGGTGCATCGGCTGCCGCTACTGCATCACCGCCTGCCCCTACGGCGCCCGCTCCTTCGACTTCGGTGAGGACTACAGCGGCGAGATGCTGGGTTTCAACGACGTCCAGGCGCCCGAGTACGGCGTTGACCGCGGCCCGCGCCGCAGGGCCCTGGCCCCCAAGGGCACCGTCCGCAAGTGCACCTTCTGCTTCCACCGCCTGGAGCGCGGCGAGGAGCCGGCCTGCGTCGAGACCTGCATCGGCGACGCCCGCTACTTCGGCGACCTGAACGATCCCAACAGTGTTGTCAGCCAATTGGCCAAGAGCCCCCGTGCCTTCCGCCTCAAGGAAGAACTGGGCACCGGTCCGCGGGTCATCTACCTGAATTGACACTCCCCACGCCAAAAGGCGGGGATTCTCAGGCAAACCAGCCCTAGCGGCCAGTTTGGCGCCTGAAGGGTCTGCCCGACCCCATGTCCGGCTTCGCTAG
>CALMNP010000007.1 GCA_937868875.1 uncultured Bacillota bacterium
GGGTGGGCTGTATATACCCACCCCTGTATTTGTCGCTCATTCAGATTACGCTTACAGGTCTTGCTCTGTCAAGGAATCGTGCTCCCTGCCTCAGGCTGCCCGACGTGAGAAGGCTCCATCCGGCTGCGCCAGGGACCAACCGGATGGCGCCGTAGGAAAGGCCTGACTGTCTGTCGAAGCCATTTCCGACAGGAAAGATGGAATGGGGGTGGCCCATGAACAGCCGTCTGTCTGTGAGCCTGCGCCTGATGCTGGGTATCAGCCTGGCGGTGACGGCGGTCATGGCCCTGGGCTTCTACTGGGAACTGCAGATTTTCCACGAGCAGGTGCAGGAGGAGGTCAGGTCCAAGGCGTCTGTGGTGGCCAGCCAACTGATCGCCACGCGGTCCGTGCTGGCCGCCAGCCAGGACCTGATCAACACCGACTCGCAGGGTCGGACCGAGTTCAAGCACCTGAACCCCGCGGCCGTGGGGCGGCTGGTGGCGGACGCCTTCAACCATCGCACCGACATCGTTCTGAAGCAGACCCGACTGGACCCTCGGGTGTCTACGAACCGGCCTGATGCCACGGAGGCCGACATGCTCCGGCGTCTGGCGGCAGACCCCAGCCAGGAGTCGCTGTGGCTGGAGGAGCGGGCGGGCGGGCAGCCGCTGTTCCGCTACCTGGTGCCGCTCAAGGCAGAGGCGGCCTGCCTCAATTGCCACGGCGACCCGAAGGGGCAACTGGACATTGCCGGCTATCCCAAGGAGGGGCTGGCCCTCGGCCAGTTAGCCGGGGCCATCAGCGTCACGGTGCCCATGGCGCCATACTACCGCGAGCTGTGGCATAAGGCGGAACTCAGCCTGGGCCTCACCCTGCTGATGCTGGGGTTCTGCCTGGCCGTCATCTACCTGGTCATGTCGGCGGAGGTGAGCCGGCCCCTGGAGAAGCTGGCCATGGCTGCCGCCCAGGTCCGCCAGGGCGACTGGGTGAAGGCAGCCCAGGGGTTTCGGGGCGCCAGCCAGGGAACAGGCCAGGAGATACACGCCCTGGCCCTGGGCCTGGAGGCCATGGCCCGGCAGTTGCAGGCGTCCTATGCGGCCCTGGAAACGCGCGTGGAAGAGCGCACCCGGCAACTGCGCCAGACCAACGAGGAGCTGGCCCGGGCCCGCCAGTTTGAGGCTGACTTCCTGGCGGCGGTGAGCCACGACCTTCGCACCCCGCTCACCTCCATCATCGCCCAGGCGGAGGTGCTGCTGGATCAGGACATGGGGCGGCTGGGGCCGGGGCAGGAGGAGTTTCTGCGCGACATTCTGGGCAGCGGTCAGGACCTCATGAGCCTGATCAACGATCTGCTGGACCTCGCTAAGATTGAGGCCGGCAAGACAGAGCTTCATCTGGCGGAGTGCGACCCGGTGGACCTGCTTCGTGAGGCTATCGCCACCGTCAGACCCCTGGCGGAGAAGGCCGGGCTGACTCTGACCGCGGCGACAGTGCCAGGGGATCTGCCCCTGGCCCGCTGGGACCCGCCGAAGGTGCGGCGCATCCTGCTCAACCTCCTCTCCAACGCCCTGAAGTTCACCCCTGCCGGGGGCCGGGTGGCCGTCCGCGCCTGGTCCGACGAACGCGAGGGAAGCCGCTGGCTCTGGTTCGCCGTGGAGGACAGCGGCATCGGCATCGCGCCCGAGGAGCAGGAGGCGGTCTTTGAGAAGTACCGCCAGGTGGGCCAGGCCGCCCGGGGCCATCACGGCGGGACGGGGCTGGGCCTGCCACTGGCACGGCAGCTGGCGGAACTGCACGGTGGGTTCATCACCCTGGACAGTCGGGTCGGAAGCGGCAGCGTTTTTACGGTTGCCTTGCCGGCGAGGCCGGTTTCCCCTGTCCTCGCAGCGGAACAGGAAGAGGAAGAGGGGAGGTTCCGGCCATGACGCGTCCGATTCAGGTGCTGGTGGCGGAGGACGACCCCAAGATCGCCAAAGTCGTGGAGCATCTCCTGCGGCGCGAAGGGTACCAGGTCGCCCGCGCCCGGGATGGCCGGGAGGCGCTGACCCGTGTGGAGGTGGAACCCTTTGACCTCCTGCTGCTGGACATCGGCCTGCCGGAAGTGGACGGCTTCGAGGTCTGCCGGCGGGTGAAGGCGAGGAGCGACTTGCCCGTCATCGTCCTGTCGGCGCGTGGGGAGGAGTTGGATCGGGTCATGGGCCTCACCCTGGGGGCCGATGACTACATCGCCAAGCCGTTCAACTCCGCGGAACTGGTGCTTCGCGTCAAGGCCGTACTGCGCCGCGCCCGGTCCGGAGGGGCTGATTCCCCCTCCGAGCTGCAGCGGGTACAGCGGGGAAACCTCACCCTTGACCGGTCATCCCGCCAGGCCTGGCTGGGAGAACGCGAGGTCTCCCTGACCGGCAAGGAGTTTGACATCCTCTGGACGCTGGCCCAGCGCCCCGGACAGGTATGGACCCGTGAGCAACTCCTGCAGCAGGTGTGGGACACGGACTACATGGGCGACAGCTCCACGCTCACCGTCCTCGTCCGGCGGCTGCGGGAGAAGATTGAGCCGGATCCGGCGGAGCCCCAGTACATCCGAACGGTCTACGGCGTCGGGTATCGCTTCGTGGAGGTACCTCCTTCCTCGGTCTGACCCGCGACGATCCAATCCTACGCCACGCTGCAACCTGGCCCCGACCCGTGAGGCGCCGCCTCCGGGCCGGGGCCCATTTGTTAGATTTCCTTAAGGATTGGTTAAGGGCTGGTTCAGATGCGGGTGTTTCAATGGAATCGTAACCGGGAAAGGAGGGGAGAGGATGCGCAGGTTTCGGCTGCCGGCCGTGCTGCTGGTCCTGAGCCTTCTGTTTGTTACCGCGGAAACCTTCCATTACACCAAGACGACGGGGTTCTGCCTTACCTGCCACGAGATTCGAGCGGCCGAGGCGAGCTGGAGGAACGGGCCCCACTACAACAACTCCTCCGGCGTGGTGGCCCAATGCGCGGACTGCCACATTCCGCCCGGCGCGGCCGAGATGGTCGTGGACAAGGCCGGCCGGCTGCGCGAGCTGTACGCCCACCTGATGGCGGACAACTCGCCTCAGCTCTGGGCCGCGCGGCAGGACGAGAGGGGCAAGCGGGCCAGGGCGCACCTACAGAACGACGCCTGCCGGAAGTGTCACGACGTTGCGGCTATTCAACCGGCCAGCGACACCGGCCGGACGGCGCACGCTTTGCTGGACCTTCAGATGACGCAGTGCGTCCAGTGCCATCAGAGTGTCGGCCACCGACCGCTACCTGAGGGGGGAGCCAGGTCATGAGGAAGTACTGGGTCTGGGGCGTCATTGCGGCTCTGGTCATCGCCGGGGCCGCGCTCGCCCTGATGGCCCGCAGGGGGAGCGCCGCCGTCGTGCTGCCGGCGGGTGTGACCCTGAAGGAAGCCAGGGCCATAGAAGCGGACGCCAAGGCGAGCATGCCCGGCAAGTATCAGATGTGGCTGGAGAGCGCCCACGGCAAGGCGGGCGTCACCTGCGTCAACTGCCATGGCAAGGAGCCGGTCACGGGCGAGAAGGCCAGTTACCGCGCCTTCGGCGATGTCAAGCCGGAGGTCTGCGGCGCCTGCCACAAGGATGCCTATGAGGGTTGGCAGCAGACGCGCCACGTCGAGGCCGTCAAGTACTCCATGAACAACCTGCGGGGGAAGCTGCTGGACGGCTACCCGGCCATGAAGCTGCAGGGCTGCGACTCCTGCCACTTCAAGGTGGGCACCACCTGCTCCGCCTGCCACACGGTGCACGCCAGCTACCCGACCTCGGCCAAGCCGGGACAGGTGCAGGCCAACGGCCTCCCGGCTCCGCAGGACCTGATGAACGGGTGTGAGAACTGCCACATGGGTCCGGACCACCCGCAGCGCGAGGCTTACGAGTCCTCCGAACACCGCAAGGTAGCGGAGCGCACAGGCCAGCCCACCTGCATCACCTGCCACACCGACAAGAACAACGTCCACCTGATCTACCGCATCAAGGGCACGCCGGACAACGGCCGCGCCACCATGGAGAAGAAGTGCCAGGAGTGCCACAGCCAGGACTTCACCAGGGAAATGCTGGCCAACGTGGACCAGATCAAGGTGGAGACCAAGAAGATCGTGGACGCCGGTCGCGGGATCGTCAAGGGCCTATACCAGGACGGCATCCTCGAGCCCAGCCAGGGCGTGCTCCTGGACAAGGACGGCCTGCCCCGGCTTGATGCCACGGGCACCTCCTACAGCCACGTCTCGCACATCGAGAACCTGATGTTCGAGCTGTTCAAGTACGGGGAGGCCACCACCGTTCGCGGGGCCCAGCACTTCTCGCCGGATGTCGCTCACTGGCACGGCAACGCCCAGCTCTGGGAGAAGTACCTGGCCATCAAGGACGAGGCGGAGCGTATGCGGTTCGAGTACGCCCTGTCGCGGAAGATGGGCGTGCCCATCCCGGAACTGCCCATGTATCAGTACAGCCAGGCCACGGGGCACGAGTTGGACTCCCTGAAGCAGCCGGCTCCCACCGCCACGCCCTGACCACAACGGCTGCCCCACGTGATCCCAATTGCACGCAAGAACGACCACGCCCGGCCTGAAAGAGGCCGGGCCCTTTCTTTGGCCCTGGAGGGTCGCAAGAAGGGGCCGCGGCAGGGCTCATTGCGGAGTGAGGTTACATAACATGCTTCAGACCATCACCCGGGAGGTGAAAACATTGCCCACCAGCTACCATCAGGCCATCTCCACGGTCATGGACCTGGTCGTCGCCGAGAATCCTGCCAGCTTGCTGGACCTGGGCGTCGGGTACGGCAAGTACGGGGTGCTCTGCCGCGAGGTCATGGACATTCGCTTCAAGCGGTACCACAGGCATGAGTGGGAAGCCAGAATCGACGGGGTGGAGGGGTTCGCCGCCTACCGCAACCCGCTCCACGACTACGCCTACAACCAGGTCTACTATGCCCGCATCGAGGATGTTCTGGAGCGACTGCCCATCTACGACGTCGTGCTGATGGTCGACGTCCTGGAGCACTTTCCCCGGCCGCAGGGCGAGGCCATCATCGGGCGCGCCCTGGCCCATGCGAACAAGGCTGTCGTCATCTCGACCCCCGTGGACCCGGCTCCCCAGGCGGATCTCTACGGCAACGAACTGGAGCGCCATGTCAGCCTCTGGCGCCCCGCAGACTTTCGCCGCTACGTCTCCGACGTGGGGGTACTGCGCATCGAATCGGAAGGGGCCCTCATCGTGCGGCTGCGGCCGGAAAAACAACAAGGGTCCCGCAAGGGACCCTTCCCGCCTGATTTCAAGCTAAAGCCCGCCGACTGAGGTGGTTCCGCACCGACTGCCTGCCGGCCTAGTCCGGCACGATGGCATACTTGACGACCTCTTGCCGGGCGTGGGCTTCCAGGGCCTCCACGACCTGGCTCAGAGGCTGCACTCCACTGATGAAGGGGCGTTCCGACACCTGCCCGTTGGCCAGCAGGTCGAAGGCCATGCGGGCGGTGTCGGGCGTCAGGTGGAACACGCCCTTCAGCGTCAACTGGTTGTAGTGCACCAGGCCGGTGGGCGTGGTGAAGGTGGTGCCCTCCTTGGGACCGCCGAAGAGGTTGACCGTGCCGCCCTTGCGGGCCATGAGAATGGTCTTCTCCCAGGTGTCCGGCAGGCCGACGGCCTCGATGGCCACATCCACGCCCCGCCCGTCCTCAGTGAGGTCGCGCACGGCCCGGACGGCGTCCGGCAGGCGCGAAACGTTGATGACCTCCGCCGCCCCCAGGCTGGCCGCGACCTCCAGGCGCATGTCGGACAGGTCGGTGACGATGACGCGAGCCCCCCGCAGGGCCGCCAGACGGACAAAGTAGAGACCGATGGGACCGGCGCCGTTGACCGCCACCGTATCGCCCAGGCGGATGCCCGATTCCATGATGCCGTTGACGGCGCAGGCCAGAGGCTCGATCATGGCCGCTGCGGCAAAAGACAGGTGGTCGGGCAGTTTGAACGTGTTGACCTCGACAATGCGGGCCGGCACCTGCAGGTACTCGGCGAAACTGCCGAACATGATCAGCAGGTCGTCGCAGAGCTGCGGCTGGCCCACCTTGCAGTAGTAACAGCGGCCGCAGGGGGCGCTGTTGGCGCCGGCCACCCGGTCGCCCACCCGGAAGCGGGTCACGCCCTCGCCCACCTGTACCACGACGCCGGCCCACTCGTGGCCGAGGGGGGTGGGTGGGTGGAACAGGCGGTGGCCGCGGCGATACGCCTTGACGTCGGTGCCGCAGGTTGTGGCCGCCTTGATCTGGACCAGCAACTCGCCGGGGCCGATCTTGGGAATGTCGATATTCTCAACCCGGACGTCACCGGGGGCGTAAAAGACGGCCGCTTTCACGACAGGCCTCCCTGGTCGCGGGCGCCGGCGCGGCGCCTCTCATTCGTCCAGAGATATTCCTGGTGGGCGGCGCGATGTCCTGCAGTGGCCGGAGCGATCCAATCCCCACACCATTCATAGCCCGGCAGGCTTTCCTGCCGGGCTGTTGTGCATTCTGCAATTGGCCGGTTCGGACTAGCCATGGCAGGCATCCACGATGGCCATCGGAGCCAACCAGCTATGAGCCGGATAGCTGGGTCGAGGGAGCCCGGTCGAGTGCAAAAAACGGCCATTACGAACTATTTACCAGAAATACTATACCAGGTAGGGTAAAGGTGGAAGGAGCGATAGGAACCGTTCTCGAAAGGGAAACCTAAGATACGGGTTGGCAACAGGACACACGATGTCTGGAGAGGAGAGTCCCTCATGGCAGAAGAGAAACTTTCAATGGTTGTGTTCTCCGGTACCGTCGACAAGCTCTACCCCGTGGCCATCATGGCCTCGGGCGCCGTGGCCCTCGGACAGCGGGTCGATATTTTCCTTACCTTCTGGGGATTGATGTCTCTCCGCAAGGGCGCGCCCCAGCAGAACCAGCAAGTCTCCAAGGACTTTGAGGCAATGGGCCCGGAGATGATGCGCATCATGAAGGAGAAGAACGTCCCCTCCTGGCTGGACACCCTGCGGACCGCGAAGGAAATCGGAGACGTTCGCGTGCATGCCTGCGCCATGACCATGGACCTGTTCGACCTGAAGCAGGAGGACCTGGAAGACGTGGTGGACGACATCACCGGCGTCGCCCAGTTCCTTACCGAGGCGCAGGGTGGAACCACGCTCTTCATCTAGGACTCGGGCCAAGACGACTGTGCAAAGGGAGGTCCCAACATGGACGCTGCCAATGAAGTGCGTATCGACCGCGTGGTGGACGCCCGCGGGAGCTTCTGCCCCGGCCCCCTCATGGAGCTGATCCGGGCCGTCAAGGAATCTCAGGTGGGTGACGTCCTGGCGGTGCTCAGCACGGAATCTGGCTCCGCACGCGACGTTCCGGCCTGGGCTCAGAAGGCCGGGCACGAGTTCATCGGCGTGTTTGAGAAGGACGGGTACAACGAAATCGTAGTCCGCAAGGCCCGCTAGGGTCGCCTGACAAGAGGAGGGGCCCTGATGCCCAGGAACATCGTAATCGTTGGCGGCGGCGTCGGCGGCACTCTGGCCGCCAACCTGATTGCCCGGAAGGTTCGGTCAGGTGAGGCCGAGGTCATTCTCATCGATGAGGACGGCCGCCATATCTATCAGCCAGGGTTCCTGTACGTAGCGTTTGGCCAGAAGCGGCCCGCCAGCCTGTCCCGCCCCGTCCAGCCCCTGCTGGACCGCCGGGTCCGCCTGATGCGGGCAAAGGCCGAGAAGATCGATCCCGTGGCGCAGGTGGTCAAGACCAACCAGGGCGACGTTTCCTATGATGAAGTGGTCATCGCCACAGGTTCCCACGTGGCGCCCGAGGAGGTTCCCGGACTCAAGGAAGCCTCCCACCACTTCTACACCATGGAGGCAGCCGAATCCCTGCGCGACGTCCTCCGCGGGTTCGGCGGCGGCCGCGTCGTCATCGGCGTCGCCGGCGTGCCCTACAAGTGCCCCCCGGCTCCTCTGGAGTTTTCGCTGATGCTGGATGCCCAGCTGCGTGAAAAGGGGCTGCGCAACAAGACCGAGATGCATTACGTCTCACCGCTGCCCCGTGTTTTCCCCATCGAGAGCGTGTCCGAGGTGGTCACCCCCATGATGGAGGCCCGGGGTATCAACATCCACACTTTCTTCAACGCCGAAAGCGTGAATCCGCAGAAGCGGGAGGTCACTTCGCTGGAGGGCGAGACCCTGCCCTATGACCTTCTGGTCCTCATCCCGCCGCACCGCGGCGCGCGCCTCGTGCAGGACTCCGGGCTGGGCGATGCCGGCGGCTGGATTCCCACCGACCGCCACTCCCTGCGTGCCTTGGAGCATCCCCACATGTTCGTCATCGGTGACGCCACGAATCTGCCTATCTCCAAGAGCGGCGCGGCGGCCCACTTCGAGGCCGATACGGTGGCCGCCAACCTGCTGGCCGACCTGCGGGGTGAGGCCATGGAACACCAGTACCAGGGGCGCGTGATGTGCTTCCTGGAGACCGGCGGTGGAAGGGCGACCCTGCTCAACTTCGACTACAACCACCCGCCGCACCCGCCCAAGCCCAGTCGCCTGTACCACTGGCAGAAGGCCGCCTTCAACCAAGTCTACTGGTGGACGCTCCCCCAGGGGCGCCTGCCTGGAGAGAAGCGGCCCCCAAAGCGTGGCGCCCATCAGAGCACGCCCGAGGGCACCCGTGATTCGGGCGACTGAGGTCAGCCCACCGACCCAAGAAAGGACCCTACCCGCAGAGGGCAGGGTCCTTGTCGTGCAGGACATGCGCGATTTGCAGAGAATTGTCGAATGTAGGAAGAGCTTGCCAGATTTACCTGGGCTGTCTGATGCCCTTCGGGAGGTGATCGGAAGGTGCTCGACCGAGGCTATGAGCCCGTCTGGGGACCCTATCGGGGGAGGAAGGGACGGAGCCGCTACCGGCTCCGCCATCCGGGCCGTCTGGCCCTGTTCGCCCTCCTGGTCCTGCTTATGGCCCTGGCCTGGGCGTTTCGGCCCGCGGCGCGCTCCTTCACCGACCTCCTGGCCAACCGTTTTGCCCGTGACTCGGGGGCGACGGCGGCGGCCCGCCGGGCGGAGGCGAGGATCGGGCAGAATTCCGACCTCAACCG
Organism: uncultured Bacillota bacterium; assembly: GCA_937868875.1. Classification (GTDB taxonomy): domain Bacteria; phylum Bacillota; class Sulfobacillia; order JAMDAP01; family JAMDAP01; genus JAMDAP01. The sequence goes on from CALMNP010000007.1 coordinate 9,114, forward strand.
CAACGGCCTTCCGGACAACCTGGACGTGCTGGACGGTGCCTATCGCAGCCTGGTGCAACGGCCGCGATACGACGAGCGTTATCTACCCCTGTCCTATCCCGGCGGCGACGTGCCGGCCGACCAGGCAGGCCAGGGCGATCTGGTGGTGCGGGCCCTGCGGGAGGCCGGTTACGACCTGCAGCAGTTGGTCCACGACGACATTGAGGCGGAGCTGAAGCGAGTGGGGGGGCAGATTGAGGACAGCACCCTGGCCTACCCGCTCTTCACACGGTGGAAGCAACAGGCGCCGGACGCCAGCATTGACCACCGTCGGGTGGCCAACATCTTTGTTTATCTGCAGCGTCACGCCCTGCCCGAGACCCTGGACGTTCGCGGGCGCTCGGGAGAGTGGTGGCCCGGCGACATCGTCGTCTTCTCCCGGGGAGGCGAGCCGTTCCACATCGGCATCGTCTCCGACAGGCTGGGCCGAGGCGGGGTGCCGCGGGTCATTGACGCGGCAGCCCGCCTTGGCGTGACCCAGGCACATTCTCTGCTGGCCTGGCCCATCGCCGGCCACTTCCGTATGGCCAGGTAGAGATTCTCACGCAAGAGGGCGCCGACGTCCAACAGGACGCGGCGCCCTTTCAAATGCTCTTTGACTGCCCGACCTGGGGACTAGTGCTGGGCCGCCTTGACCACCTTCAGCACGTCCGGGCTGTTGCTGATGATGCCGTCCACCCCGGCGGCCATCAGCATCCGCGCCGCGTCCGGGCTGTCCACGGTCCAGGCGTTGACCCGGATCTGCCGGGCGTGAGCTTCGGCAATGAGGTCCGGGGTGACGAAAAAGTAGAAGGGGTGAAGGGCCTGGGCCTCGGCCCAGCGGGCCATTTCGACCTCCAGCCCGGTACGGGCGGTGTAGAGCACGCCGGTCCGCAACGACGGCTCCTCGGTCCGGATGGCCCGCAGCGCGTAGTGGTCGAAGCAGGAGATGATGCAGTCGTCCAGCATCCGGGC
>CALMNP010000008.1 GCA_937868875.1 uncultured Bacillota bacterium
CCAAGGAGGGTTCAGTCATGCCGATTCCCCATCAGGAGATGCGCCGCATCATCAAGCGCCGCATCACCGGACTCGAGGGGGTCCAGCGCATTCGCGTTCTGAAGGCCTGCCTCGCCGAATTTCCCGGATACTATCAGGGACCCTACGGTGAGCTTCGCAAGTGGGTCCAGAGCCTCATCGACGAGGCGCAACTGCGCCATGCCGTGAGGCACCAGGACGCCTACTTCATTCCCAAGGAAGGAGTGGCGCAGGTGGTTCTGGTCGGCCCGCCCAACGCCGGCAAGTCCTCGCTCCTGAAAACGCTGACTGGCCGGGCCGTGGCCGTGGGCGACTACCCGTTCACCACCCTCCGGCCCACAGCAGGCATGGTGAAGCTGGAGGGGGCACCCGTCCAACTGGTGGACCTGCCCGGTCTGCTGGAGGGGGCCGTGGACGGGCGAGGCGGCGGGAAGGCCGTCATCGGCTGCATCCGTATGGCGGACGCCATCCTCTTCGTCGCTCCTCTGACCCCGCAGGGGCTACGCGACTATGAAGCCGTCGTGAGCGAGGTTACGGCCGAGCTGGGGCCGGATGTGCCGACCGCGGTCGTCGCCACCAAGGGCGACCTGGAGGAAGCGGAAGCATGCTGGAGTTCCCTGTCCCGGTCTCTGGCGGGTCGGCCTGCCGTGCGGTGCTCCGTGCTGCAGGGCCATGGGCTTGACGAGGTTCGCGGCCTCATCTGGGACCTCTGCGGCCTGAAGCGCGTCTACTGCAAGCCAAGGGGCAAGGCGGCGTCGCCTGACCCGGTGGTGCTGCCGCCGGAGGGCACGGTGAGCGACCTGATGGCCTCCCTCAACCGCGCCTGGCTAGAGCGCTTTCAGCAGGCCCGGGTGACGGGGAACAGCGCCCGGTTCGCCGGCCAGGCGGTGGGGCTCGGCCACCTGCTGGCGGACGGCGACGTCGTGGAGCTGGTCATCCGTTGACGGGAGGGGACAGGGTGGCTCGTGGCCGGCCTCTGACGGTCGGTCAGGCAATAGTGCTGACGGAAATAAGAAGGCCGGCCCCCCTTGCGGGGAGCCGGCCCATGATGTTTGCAGCGTTTGACGCTTGCTCCGGCGACTCAGCCGCCCAGGATAAAGCGGGTGGCTTTCCGCAGGCTCTCATCGAAGTTCTCGGGGTAGACATGGCCCATGCCCGGATGGACTTCCACTTCGCACTCCAGGCCATGCTCCTTCATCAGGGTGGCAATGCCCTGGCTCACCTCGTAGCAATGGTTGTCCGCGTCGCCGATGACAATGTAGCCGCGAAGGCGCGGCGGCTTGCGCTCCGCCAGGGTGCGGCGCAGTTCGCCGATGTCGGCCAGGTAGGGGCCGACGGAGATAAACCCCTGCACATCCACCTCGCCCGTGAGAGCCATCCACGCCGCCAGGCCGCCGCCCATAGAGAAGCCGCCGATGAACATCCGCGCCGGGTCGGCGTTCAGCTCCGAGGCCGCCTCGGCGGCGTGCCGCCGCACCTCGCGAATGCCCCAGGCGCGATCGTTCCAGACGAAAGCCTCATGACCTCCAACCTGGGAGGACTGGGGGAGGACCACGGCACACCCGTTCTCAGTGGCGGGACGCCAGTAAGGGGCAGTATTTTCGGCGTTCCGGCCGTTGCCGTGCAGGGCAATGAGGAGGGGAGGCGGGGTCTCCAGCCGCTCTGGCTTGAGGGTAAGGCGTGTCGGCACCGCCCTGGCCTGTTCCTCTTCGCCCCGCTGGCGCGAGCGCCCGATGAGTTGCTCATACTCGGGCAGGCCCTGCAGCGACTTGAGGTCAGTATCCTCGCGGAGCATGTTGACCGGGTACCAGTACCCCTGGCCCAGGGCTTCCTTCAGATAGCCCAGCGCTTTTGTCGAGTCGTCCAGAAGCGCCGCCATGCAGAGTCGGAAGTAGTAGGTATCCCACGCCTCATCGGGGTAGTGGGGCGACTCCCTTTCCAAGATGTCCAGGACCTTTCGATAGTCACCCTGGGTATAAAGTTGGATCATCTCGTTGCGAATCTCCTCAAAGGGCCGGGCCATGGGCATTGCTCCTCTCTAGAAGTAGCCCTCCATGAGGCGCCGGGCCCACTCGGGTACGGCGGCATCGCGGCGGTCGAACTCGGGATAGTAGGGCTTCAGGTCCAAGACGGGCGTGCCGTCGATGGCGTCCAGACCCCGGACCCGGACCGTGTCGGGGGTCACCCCGACCACTTCCACGGCTGTGATGCCGATGGGATTGGGACGATGCCTGGCCCGCTGCGCCAGCAGGCCGAGCTCAGGCATGTCTTTACGGCCCCGCGGACGACGGCGCAATTCGGCTGTGGGAGGCGTCTGGTGCATCCAGTAGAGCACGATGCAGTGGGTGAACGTCTCCAGCCCATCCGCCACTCCCGCCAGTTCAGGGCGAAACCGAATGTCGGAAATCACCTTGCCCCAGGCCTCGTCCGTGGCCTCGGTGACGTCATTGTGCACGGTGCCTATTGGCCTCATCCGGATATCGTCCATACTCTCCTCCTGGTCTGCCTGTGCTTCGACGCTGACGTGGTCCGGCACCTGCCTGACCCCTGGCCGGTTCAGGGGCCAAGCCGCACCGGGTAGGCCCGGCTC
>CALMNP010000009.1 GCA_937868875.1 uncultured Bacillota bacterium
GGCGGCGAAGCGGCGCGCCTGGAACGCCTGATGGCGGACTACGCGCGCCTCACAGCCCGGTTCGAGACCGCGGGCGGCTACGACACCGGCAGCCGGACGCGGGCGATTCTCTTCGGGCTGGGTTTCACCGAGGAGGACCTCGGCAAGAAGACCGGGCAGCTTTCCGGCGGTCAGCGCATGCGCGCCGGCCTGGCCATGCTGCTGCTCTCCGACCCCGACCTGATGGTTCTGGACGAGCCGACCAACCACCTGGACATCCAGTCGACGGAGTGGCTGGAGGACTACCTGCGCGGCTATAAGGGCGCGCTGCTGCTGGTCTCCCACGACAGGTACTTCCTCGACCGGGTGACCACCAAGATCGTGGAGCTGGACCGGGGCCAGACGCGGTCGTACCCGGGGAACTTCTCCGCCTACCGGGCCCAGCGGGATGCCGAGCTGGAGCAGCAGGAAGACGCCTACCGGCGCCAGCAGGAAGAGGTGCTGCGGCTGCGCACCTACATCCAAAAGTATATGGCCGGCAACCGCTCGACCATGGCCAAGAGCCGGCAGAAGATGCTGGCGCGGATGGAGCTGATCGAGCGGCCGCGGGGCACCGGCAGGGTGATGGGCCTGGAGTTCTCCGTCTCGCGTACCACCGGTGAGGAGGTCCTGGCCACCCGTGACCTGTCGCGTTCCTTCGGCGACAGGGTGATCTTCGACGGTCTCGATCTCGACCTGGAGCGCGGGCAGCGCCTTGCCCTGGTGGGCCCCAACGGCGCCGGCAAGACGACCCTCCTGAAAGTAATCACGGGCCAACTGGAGCCGACCGCAGGCAGCTACGAGTGGGGCGTGGGCGTTGAGTTGGGCTACTTCTCCCAGGACCTGTCCGGCCTGGACGACAGGCAGACGGTGCTGGACGAGATACTGGACGCCTCCGATATGCTCATTGGCGAGGCGCGGTCGCTGCTGGCGCGCTTCCTCTTCACCGGCGACGACGTTTACAAGCTGGTGGGCACACTCTCCGGTGGCGAGCGCAACCGCCTGGCCATGGCCAAGCTGATGATCTCCGGGGCCAACGTGCTGCTCCTGGACGAGCCGACCAACCACCTGGACATGGAGAGCCGGACGGCCCTGGAGGAGTCTCTGCTGAGCTTCCCTGGCACGCTGATCTTTGTCAGCCACGACCGCTACTTCGTGGACCGGCTGGCCACCCACGTGCTGGTCCTGGGCGAGGGCCGGCCGCGGTTCCATCCCGGCAACTACAGCGAGTATCGGGCCCGGCGGGCCCAGGACTCGGCGCCGGCGCCGGCCCAGGACCGCGCCCGGGACGCCTCCACGGAGGCGCGTGGCAGTGCGGGACGCCGCGAACGGGACCTGGAGAAGGCGCGCCGTGAGGCGGCCAAGCGGGCGGCTCGCCTGGAGGCGGACGTGGCCCGGCTGGAGGCCGAAAAAGCCGAGTTGGAGCGTCAGTTGGCGGACCCGTCCAACTACGCCGCCGATGGCGGCCGCAGTCTGGTGGCCTCCTATGACGCTGTCCGGGCCGACCTGGATCGCGTCTACGCCGAGTGGGAGGCCGCCTTGAGCGAGGCGGAGCAGGGGTGAGTCGACCCGGGGCGACGCGGCCCCATGGGAGCAGGGGTGAGATCGTGACCAATCGCGACGTGACCCACGTGCTGCTGGACATGGCGGACCTGGTGGAACTGAGCGGCGACGACCCGTTCAAGGCCGTGGCCTACCGCAAGGCCGCCAGGGCCATTGACCAGTACCCGGAGGACGTCTCGCTCCTGATGGAGCAGGGGCGCCTGCTGGAGGTGCCCGGCGTCGGCAAGGGCATCGCCGGCAAGGTGGAAGAGCTGGTTCGCACCGGGACCTTCTGCCTCTATGAAGAGTTGAAGGCCAAAGTGCCGCCCGGCCTCCGGGACCTGCTCCGGCTTCCCGGCCTGGGCCCGAAGACCGCGGCCCAGCTGCACCAGCGGCTGGGCGTCGACTCGCTGGAAAGCCTGAAGGCTGCCCTGGACTCGGGCGCCGTACGCGACCTCCCCGGCTTTGGTGAGAAGAAGGCCGAGAACCTGCGCCACTCGCTGGAGTCCCTGCAGCACGTGGCCGACCGCACGCCCCTCGGGCACGTCCTGCCCTGGGCCCTGCCCCTGCGCGATACCGTCGCCGCCCTGCCCGGCGTGGAGAGGGCGGAGCTGGCGGGCTCCCTCCGCCGCCGCCGCGACACCGTGGGCGACGTGGACGTGGTGGCCGCCGCGGACGACCCTCCGGCCGTGCTGGCGGCCTTCGCCGGCCTGCGCGGCGTGGCCGAGGTGCTTGGCCAGGGCGACTCCAAGTGCAGCGTGGTGCTGGACAACGGGCGGCAGGTGGACCTGCGGGTCGTCCGGCCGGACCAGTTCGTGACCACCCTGCACCACTTCACCGGCTCCAAGGACCACAACGTGCGGCTTCGCGCCCGGGCCAAGGACCGGGGCCTGAAGCTCAACGAATATGGGCTCTTCCACGAGGACGGCTCGCCCGTTCCGATCCGCTCCGAAGAGGAGATTTACCGGGCCCTGGGCCTGGCCTACATACCGCCGGAACTGCGGGAGGACCTGGGCGAGGTGGAGGCGGCGGAGGAGGACCGGCTGCCTGACCTGCTGCGCCTGGAGGACATCCGCGGTGACCTGCATGTCCACACGCGCTGGTCGGACGGCCTGGCTACCGTCCGCGAGATGGCCCACGCGGCCAGGGACAGGGGCTACGAGTACCTGGCCATCTCCGACCACAGCCCGTCGCTGGTGGTGGCCGGCGGCCTGACGCCGGAGCGGCTGCGGCTGCAGTGGGACGAGATCCGGCAGGCCGCTGAGGAGCTGGGCTTCCCGATCCTGCGCTCAGCGGAGGTGGACATCCTCCGCGACGGTTCCCTGGACCTGCCCGATGAGGTGCTGGCCGAGCTGGACTTCGTCACCGCCTCCATCCACACCGGCTTCCGCCAGGACAGGGAGACCCTCACGCAGCGCGTCCTTCGCGCCATGGAGAACCCGCACGTGGACTCCATCGCCCACCCCACGGGGCGCCTGCTGGCCCGGCGCGAGCCTTACCTGGTGGATATGGACCGGATCATCGAGGCAGCCGTCCGCACCGGCACCTGCCTGGAGATCAATGCCTCGCCGGAACGGCTGGACCTTTCCGCCGAACACGCCCGCCAGGCGCGCGACGCCGGCGTCATGATCGCCATCAACACGGACGCCCACCAGGTGGAGACCCTGGAAGACATGTGGTTCGGCGTCGGCCAGGCGCGTCGCGCCTGGCTCGGTCCGTCGCAGGTGCTCAACGCCCGCGGCCTGCCCGCCTTGCTGGACTACCTGAAGATTACATAGAGCCCCTGTCGGGAGGGTGCTGAGGTTGGACCGAGCCTTTTGGCAGGACACCCATCTCATCAGGCCCGCCGCAACAGTCGCAGTCCGTTCAAGGTTACCAGGAGCGTGCTTCCCTCATGACCTACCACTCCAAGCGGCAGCGTGATGGAACCGGCCAGATTCGCCGCGACCAGAGCCATAATCACTGCCAGAGCGACCGTCAGATTCTGCTGGATGACGCGTAGGGACCGTCGTCCCAACTGAACCGCGTAGGGAATCTTGCCGAGGTCATCTGCTGTCAGAACAATATCCGCAGTCTCAAGAGCCACATCCGTGCCGGCTGCTCCCATCGCGATGCCGACGGTGGCCGCGGCCAATGCGGGAGCATCATTCACACCGTCGCCAACCATTGCCACGCGCCTGTAACGAGCCGTCAACTCCTCAACCACACGCACTTTGTCCTGGGGCAGCAGTTCGGCGTGCACCTCGTCAACGCCGACCTCCCTGGCGATGGCCTCGGCGGTCTGGCGCCCGTCACCGGTCAGCATGACCACGTGCTTTACCCCCAGGCGCTTGAGGCCCTCAACTGCATCCTGGGACTGGGAGCGAAGCGTGTCCTTGACGGCAATGAGCCCTCGCACCTGGGCATCTCCCACGAGTACCACCGTTTTGCCGGCGGCCTCAAGCCGTTTCCTCTCCAGAAGAACATCCGGTTCGACGTGATCGAACAGGTCCGGCTTCCCGACGCGCCACTCCGATCCGTCAACTTCCGCACGGACACCAACACCGGGAACCGACTGCAGGTTGGCCGCTAGTGCCGGTCTGAGGGAACGTCTCCTGCTCTCAGCTACGACAGCCTGCGCAATCGGATGCTCGGAGAGCGCCTCAATGGCGGCCGCAGTCGCAAGTATTTCATCAGACTCCTGACCAGGAACGGCTACAACATCCGTGACGGTGGGGCTCCCTGAGGTCAGGGTGCCCGTCTTGTCAAATGCCACCACCTCCACTTGCCCCAGGGCTTCCACAAACGAGGCTCCCTTGAAAAGGATGCCGTTGCGAGCTCCATTGGACAAAGCAGAGAGCAGGGTGGGCATCATCGAGGCAGCCAGCGCACAAGGAGAAGCAACAACGAGAAAGATCATGGAGCGGTAGAGGGCCTGCCCCAGACTCCACCCCAAGAGGAATGGCGGCAGGGCCATCATCAGCAATGCACCTACCACGACGACCTTCGCGTATCGCCGTTCGAATCGCTCAATGAAGAGCTGGGCCGGAGGGCGGCGCTCCTGCGCATCCTGGACTAACTGAACGATGCGGGCAAGCAGCGTCTCGCCGGCGGGGCGAGTCACCTCGATGCGCAGAGCCCCTTGGCCATTAATGGTCCCGGCGAAGACTTCATCCCCAGGTCCCTTTTCCACGGGAATCGACTCGCCGGTGATGGACGCCTGGTTGACGGCCGAGGCTCCCTCGATGACTGTACCGTCGGCTGAGATTCGCTCTCCAGGCTTCACCAGGACAACATGCCCCGCCCTCAGGAAAGAGACGGGGACACGCTGCTCCTCACCGTCCCGAATGACCAGCGCGTCGTCCGGGTTCATGGCCATCAGCGCCTTGATATCACGCTCAGTACGTACGCTGGCGTAGCCTTCAAGCGTTCCGCTCAGGGCGAAGATGAAAATGAGAAGGGCTCCATCAAGCCAATAACCAATCGCAGCTGCTCCCGCCGCGGCGACGACCATCAGCAGGTCTACGTCCAGCTCCCGCTCCCTGATAAGGCGTGCAAGCCCCTCCACTGCCTGTCTGTATCCGCCTACGCCGTACCCGGAAAGATACAGCAGAGCAGATACCCATGAACTGGCCCCGAACTTGGCCGCCAGCCAGCCAGAAACGATCAAGAGACCACATAGGGCGGTGGTAATGGCTTCACCGTGCTTTTCCCACAAAGACGAATCCCGATCCAAAGGGGTCTTCCCCCGTATCGCCATCGGAAACGACCTCCGTCCGCACCGCGTCTGTCATGTCCCCTATACCCGGAGGGGGAATAGACAGAACCAGCATAGGGGATACGCTCAGCAACCGTCAAGAAGCCACCTGCTTGGTATTGGCGCAATCCGTATCGATACTGATGTTTGACACAAGTAGGCGTTGGCGATAGAATGTGATCGACATCCCCTCCCCCTGGTGGGGGTATGAATTGGAGAGTGAAGCCATGTCGAACCATCCTCACCCGCAGAGTCCGGATGTCATCAACCGACTCGCACGCATTGAAGGGCATGTCAGAGGCGTCAAACAGATGGCAGAGGAAGGAAAACCTTGCTCCGCTATCTTGCTTCAGATTGCCGCAGTTCAGGCCGCCTTGCGCAAGGTCGCCCAGGTTGTATTGGAAGACCACCTGGATCACTGTGTATTGGGAGCGAACCCCGAAGACGCCGAGCAGCTCCTGGCAGAGTTGAAAGAGGCCTTGGCCCATTACGGGCGATAATCCGTGGGAGGGGAACAGCATGCACGAAGGACATCACGGTATCCTTGAGGATCCGAAGAAGAAGGGCAAGCAGGGACACGGGGATCATCAGCACGGTCACGACCATGACCATCCGCATGACCACGGGCACCCGCATGACCATGGCCACGACCATTCACATGACGAAGACCCGGTAGCGTGCCAGTCCTGCGAGAACCCGGCCAAGACCCGTTCACAGTCGGACATACGGATGAAGATCATTGCCGGGGGCATTGTTGGGGTGCTCATTGTCGGCTTCCTTGTATGGAGGTTTATCTAGTCTAGAGCTACTGGGGGCGATCCGATGCATGAGGGTACGCACGGCATCGTCGAAGCGCAGCATGTTCATCAGCCGAAGCCCAATCTGCTTAGCCGTTACCGAAAGTGGATCTTTCCGGGGTTTCTGCTGTTGACGATTCTGGCCGGATTGATCCCCGGTCAGAAGGCACTGCTGGGTTTCGACATCGCGCTGGTTCCGATGCTCCTAGGTGGCGGTTTCATCACCTACAACACGATTATAGCGACCTTGGAGACTCGACGGATCACAGCCGGTCTATTGGTCGTAATTGCGCTTATCGGGTCAGCCTATGTTGGTGAGTATTTGGCGGCTGCGGTGGTCGCCTTCATGATGATTGGCGGCGAGTTCCTCGAAGAGATCACCCTCGAAAAAACTCGAAATGCCGTCCGTGAACTGGTTCGCCTCGTTCCGGAGACAGCACTGGTTCTGCGTGCCGGTCAGTGGGTCGAAGTATCCGTGGAAGTCGTGCGGCCCGGCGACCGTGTCCTTGTCAAGCCGGGACAGCGCATCCCGGTGGACGGTAGGGTGATCGCAGGGAACGCAGCGGTCAACCAGGCGACGCTCACCGGGGAGTCCATGCCGGTCGACAAGGGTCCGGGCGATCCGGTCTTTGTCGGGACGCTTAACGAGTCTGGCGCGCTTGAGATCACGGCGGAGAAGGTCGGCGAAGAGACTGCGTTGGGCCGCATCATCCAGGTCGTCTACGAGGCGCAGGAACGGAAGGGCCCGACCCAGCGTGTGGCTGACCGGTTCGCTGCTTACTTTACTCCCCTGATCCTCCTGATCTGCGCAGTCGTCTGGTTTGTCACCCAGGATCTCATGCGGGTCATGGCGGTCCTGGTTATCGCTTGCCCCTGTGCGCTGGTGCTGGCGACACCCACGGGCGTCGTCGCCGCCGTTGGCAATGCCGCTCGCCGTGGTGTCATGATCAAGGGTGGCGCCGTGCTGGAACTGGCGGGCAGGATTAACACCCTCCTGCTTGACAAGACCGGAACCCTCACTCTCGGACGGCCTGAGGTGGTGGAGATTACCGCCTTCGGTAGCGCCACTGCAGATCAGGTCGTAACCGTGGCGGCAGCGGCCGAGGAGCGGTCTGAGCATCCCATTGCCCGGGCCATTATGAACCGTGCCCGTACAGAAAGAGCCAGCTGGGACTCCGCCGACGAGTTTGTCCAGGTCTTCGGGATGGGGGTTCAGGCCTCGGTCACCGGGCACTTGGTCCGGGTTGGGAACCGCCGCCTCCTGGAACTGGGAAACCTGACCAACGCAGCCGACGGCCAACAGTTCCTGGAGGAACAGGAGCGGTCCGGGCGTACCGCCCTACTCGTAGCCCGGGGCAGCGAGATCCTGGGAGGGATCGCTGTGGCCGACACCGTGCGGCCGGATGCTGCGGAGGCGGTCCGTCGCATCAAGAAGGCCGGCATCTCGCAGGTGATCATGCTCACGGGCGACAACCCGGCCACAGCTCAGGCGATTGCCTCGCAGGTGGGAATTGACGAGGTCCGTGCCAACTTGTTGCCTGAAGACAAGCTGAAGGTGGTCGCCGACCTCAAAGCACAGGGGCAAGTGGTTGCCATGGTGGGCGACGGGGTGAACGACGCACCGGCGCTGATGACTGCCGACGTGGGGATCGCCATGGGGGCGGCCGGGACCGATGTCGCCGTTGAGTCTGCCGGCATCGCGTTGATGGGCGACGACCTCAACACACTCTCTGAGATCTTCAGCCTGAGTCGCCGAACCCTCGGGATCATCTACCAGAACATCTGGGTGTTCGCGGTGGCGGTTAACGCCATCGGTATCACCCTGGCATCCAGCGGCTGGCTGTCACCGATAGGGGCCGCCGTGGTGCATAATGTCGCTTCGGTCTTTGTGGTGCTGAACTCCGCTCGTCTGCTGACCTACCGGTCTGACCGGGCGCTGGCCCTCAGAGGATAATGGACTGGGAGCGGATCGGATGCGGGGCTGCAGACCTGCTGACTCGCCTCATTCAGGTACCCACCGTCTCCGGCTGGGGGCGGGAAACGGAGGCCGCACGCTTCCTTGCTGCTCAGGCAGAAGCGTGCGGACTTTCTGCACAGGTCTATGAGCCGGTGCCCGGCTGTGGTTCCTTTGTCGCCACGTTGCGCGGACAGAGCGCTGAGAGTTTGCTTCTCCTGTCGCACCTGGATGTGGCCCCGCCCGGGAGAGAGGCCGATTGGCGGTATCCACCGTTTGGCGGAGTCTTGCGTGAAGGCGCAGTGTGGGGTCGCGGGGCAGTCGACGCGAAAGGTCTGGCCATCACCTGGCTCATGGTCATGCGGCTGATGGCAGCTCAACCGGCGAGAAAGTATGGACTTGTGATGGTAGCCACCGCCGGGGAAGAGGGCGGCACTCACAACGGCCTTCGGTGGTTGATGGAGCACGAGTACCTTCGGCACTGCAGGTGGGCGCTCGGTGAAGGTGGCGGCACTCCCATTCCGGCTGGGAGATCGCAAGTCGTCCTTATCCAGACTGCGGAGAAGGGCGTGCTTCGCGCCCGCCTACCGGTCGGGTACGATTCGAAGACGCGGTCGAGAAAAATACGAGCTCAAAGTGGCCTCGCCTATGAAGCCCTGAAGACTGGTCTCGCTGTGGCCCACGGCTATCCTGAATGGGCTGCGCGTTTCCTTCCGGATGGCATGCTGGCAGGGTCGACCCGGTACGGGATCGATCTACCAGACCAGAAAGCTCATACCTGGGAGATTACCAAGGAGAGGGTTCTGACCTGTCGGGTTTGCCCGGGAAGTACAACAACCCAGGTGATTGGGCGCATTGCACCGCTACTGGGAGTGGAGCCGGAGCATATCGAGATCCTGGAACAGGTGGAACCGACCGCTTCCGAGTTGTCGGGTCCGCTATACGAGATTCTGCAACGAGAAGTCTCCGCATTCTACGGGGGAGCTAAGGCTGGTCCTTTCTGCACGCCGGGTTACTCGGACAATCGGTTTGCCCGATCATCGGGGATTCAGACCTTTGGCTTCTTTCCACTCCCAGCAGAGGAACTGGTCGGCCAACATCAACCAAACGAACACATTACCACCGCTTCACTGCGCCGAGCAATCCGATTACTATATAACGTTACCCAACGCTTTTGCGTGTAGATTCCGGACATGGGGGAGCCACGCAACAGCGCATTACTACGAAGACCCCTTTTGGTCGCCGTAGCGGACGTTGGCTTGAGCGGCGCTCCCGGAACGTGTAAGATGGGTAGTGTGCCTGTCGCCTCCTGGCAAATCGTGCCGCACTACATCAACGCAGACCGTCTCCCGGCCGGACCCGGCCCGGGGGTCATAAGGAAGGAGAACCCTACCATGCTGGTTCCCGGACGCGAGATTCTGGACGCCGCCGACAAGGGCGGGTACGCCGTCGGCGCCTTCAACGTCCACACCATCGAGATGCTGGCCCCCATTCTGGAGGTGGCCGAGGAGAAGAAGTCTCCGGTGCTGCTCCAGTTCTCCCACGGGAGCCTGACCTTCATCGGCGCCGAGGCCATTTCGGTCCTGGTTACCCACGCCGCCCGGCAGGCCAGGGTACCTGTAGCCATCCACCTGGACCACGGCGAGGGCTTCGGCCAGATCATGCAGGGCCTGCGGCACGGTTTCACCTCGGTGATGATCGACGCGTCCAAGCTGCCTCTGGCCGAAAACATCGCGCTGACGAAGCAGGTCGTGGAAGCGGCCCACGCTGTGGGCGTCTCCGTCGAGGCCGAGATCGGCCGCGTCGGCGGCACCGAGGAGAACATCACGGTCAACGAGTGGGAGGCCGCCCTCAGCGACCCGGCCGAGGCCGAGGAACTGGTGGCCCAGACCGGCGTCGACTCCCTGGCCCCCGCCTTCGGCACCGCCCACGGCTTCTACAAGGGCGAGCCGAAGCTGGACCTGGACCGGCTGGCCGAGGTCAACCGCCGCGTCTCCGTCCCCCTGGTCATGCACGGCGGCTCCGGCGTGCCCGACCACATGGTCCGCGAAGCCATCAGGCGGGGCGTGGCCAAGGTGAACGTGGCCACGGAACTGAAGGACGCCTGGTCCCGGGCGGTGCGCGACACCATTCAGGCCAAGCCGAACGAGATCGACCCCCGCAAGCTGCTGGGGCCGGCGCGCGAGGCCGTGAAGGCCATCGTCCGGACCAAGATCGACATGGTGGGTTCAGCGGGTCGAGCTTGAGCTCGACCCGTTTCCTTGATCCATCGGGCGAGAGGAGTAGATGGGGTGCGGGTAGCCTTCGGCGGCGCGGAGTTCCCTTGCCGCGCCGTGGCCTTTGATAAGGACGGAACGCTGTTTGACAGCCACCACTACTGGGGAGTGGTGGAACGCCTGCGCGCCCGGGCCTTGGCCGACCTGGCGGGGGAGGCCATCGTCCCCCGGTGGCGCAAAAGCATCGGCGTGGGCTGGCACGGAGACCGCCTGGTGATTGACGTCGCCGGCCCCTATGCCGTCGGCTCCGTGCTGGAGGAAACCATCCTCACGGCCACGGTCCTGTACCAGGAGGGCTATGGCTCCTGGGAGCACTGCCGTGAGGTGGCGCAGGGTGTGTTCGGCCGCGCCGCCGATCACCTGCGCCCGGAGGAAGCCTTTCTCCCCCTGGACGGGGCGCGGGAAACGCTCCGGGCCCTGCAGGCGGCTGGGCTTCCCGTCGGCGTCGTTACGTCGGACAACCGGCGCCCTGCGGAGCAGGCGCTGGGACTGCTGGCTCCGGTCCAGGTCGATTTCCTGGTTGCAGCCGACGACGTGCAGCGGGCCAAACCGTTCCCGGACCTGATGCTCCGGGCCGCCGAGGTGACGGGCGTCGCCCCGGAGGCGTTCGTGGTGGTGGGCGACAGCATGATGGACCTGCTGCTGGCGAAGAGCGTCGGGGCCAAGGCCGTGGCCATTGTCCACCGCCACCTCTACTCGCCGGAGCACGTGGCCGGGCTGGAGGCGGCGGCTGATGCCGTGGTCGACTCCCTGCGCCAGATTCGCGTTGTAGACTAGGGTCCGGCGGTCGGGCCGGCCGCGAAGAGAACGTCTCCCGAACGGGTATCCTATCCGGGTACCGTCGGGAGGCGTTCGTGTTTGATCACACTGAGCCACATCTGGCCTTTGATGTACCGGACGATTGTCATGTACGCCGTGATCCTCCTGGTCGTCCGGCTGATGGGCAAGCGGTCCCTGGCCAACATGGCTCCCTTCGACCTGGTGGTCATCCTCATCATCGGCGAGGCCGCGGCCATCCCCATCCAGGAGGACGACATCCCGCTCTGGCACGGTATCCTGCCCATCCTCCTGTTGGCCCTGCTCGAGTTCCTGGTGACGCTGGCCAACCTCTACTCCAAGAAGTTCGAGCACATCACCCAGGGGCGGGCCACGCTGCTGATCAAGCAGGGGCGCATCATGTACCACAATATGCGGCGCGAGCACGTGACCGAGGCCGACATCATCAGCTTGCTGCGCGACCGCGGCGTGGAGAGCTTCAAAGAGGTCAAGGAGGCCTGGCTGGAGCCTAACGGCGCCCTGTCCGTGATCCAGAACCGGGCGGACCAGCCCCTGAACCTCAAGCTCTTCCGGCAGGCCTTTCCCACCGAGGACCTGGAGCGCATGCTGGATGCGAAGCTGCAGGAGTTCAAGGCGGAGGTACTGCGGTCGATCCGCCGGGACGCAAAGAACCGGCTTCCCTGAGTGGCCTGGGCGTCGGCCGTTCATCACCCTTGCCGCGCGCCCTTGGCCTTTTTGAAAGAAAGGAGTTGCCTGACCCCGTGACGAAAGGGATGGGGCCTGATAAGCTGGAACGGGGTCCCTGCCAGGGATAGGCCGGCCCGGGACCCGAACAACCCGCAACGGGCGGGCGGAAGGAGACCAGACGGCAAATGGCAGCGGAAGAGACCCAGTACGACGTTCTCCTGCTGGGGGGCGGAACGGGCGGCTACGTGGCCGCCATTCGGGCGGCCCAGTTGGGTTTGAAGGTGGCCGTAGTGGAGAAGGACAAGGTGGGCGGCACCTGCCTCCACAAGGGGTGCATCCCCAGCAAGGCCCTGCTCCGCTCGGCCGAACTGATGGCCACCATGAAAAAGGCCGAGGACTTCGGTCTCAAGGTGGGTGACGTGGAGCTGAACTTCCCCCAGGTGCAGACGCGGAAGCAGCGCATCGTCAACCAACTATGGAAAGGCGTCCAGGGGTTGCTGAAGAAGAACGGGGTCACCGTCTACGAGGGCACGGGGCGCCTGATGGGGCCCTCCATCTTCGCGCCGACGGGCGGCGTTTCCGTGACGCGGCCGGACGGCGAGACAGAGGTCCTGGCGCCGAAGACGATCGTCATCGCCACCGGCTCCAGACCGAAGCAGATCCCCGGCCTGCCCACCGACGGCGAACGGATCCTGGACAGCGACTCCGCCCTGGACATGGACAACCTGCCCGCTTCCATGATCATCATCGGGGCCGGCGCCATCGGCGTGGAATGGGCCTCGATGCTGTCTGACTTCGGCGTGCAGGTGACGCTGGTGGAGATGCTGCCGCATATCCTGCCCCTTGAGGACGTGGAGGTGGCGGAGGAGCTGACCAAGGTCTTCACCCGCCGGCGGCTCAAGGTCATGGCCGGGACGAAGGTCCTCACAGACAGCGTCCGCTTCGAAGGGGCGGGCGTCAAGCTGGACGTGGAGAAGGACGGTCAGCGCGAGACCCTGGAGGCGGAGAAGGTCCTGGTGGCCATCGGGCGCTCTGCCGTAACGGAGGGCCTGGGCCTGGAGAACTTCAACATCAAGGTGGAGCGCGGCGTCATTCGGGTCGACGAGCAGATGCGTACGGGCGAAAAGAACATCTACGCCATCGGCGACGTCATCGGCGGCCTCCAGTTGGCGCATGTGGCCTCCCACGAGGGCATCGTGGCCGTAGAGGCCATCGCCGGCCAGAACCCGCACAGCCTCGATTACACCAAGGTGGCACGGTGCACCTACTGCCGGCCGGAGGTGGCCAGCGTCGGCCTGACGGAACAGCAGGCGCGCGATGCCGGACACCAGGTGAAGGTCGGCAGGTTTCCCTTCCGGGGCATCGGCAAAGCCCTGGTCTTCGGCGAGCCGGACGGCTTCGTCAAGGTCATCGGCGACGAGGAGAGCGGCGACCTGCTGGGCGTCCACATGATCGGGCCCCATGTCACGGACCTCATCGCCGAGGCCGCCCTGGCCCAGTTCCTCAACGCCACCACCTGGGAGCTGGGGGTGACCATTCACCCGCATCCCACCCTCACCGAGGCCATCGGCGAGGCGGCTCTGGCGGTGGACGGCAGGGCCATTCACATCTAATCTGAGTCGGCAGTGCTCCGGGTGGACGCCGGTTCGCCCGGGGCCAACCCGCGCCGATTGCCGGGGGGCTCGGCGCCGGGCATTCTGGGGAGGAGTACGACGATGGCCGCCAGACACAACAGGCCACAGAGCCTGCGGCATCGAGACATTGGTCTGAGCGACGAGCAGGTCAGAGAGATGTACTATTACATTCTGCTCGGACGCGCCTTGGATGAGCGCATGTGGCTGCTGAACCGCGCCGGCAAGGTTCCCTTCGTCATCTCGGGTCAGGGGCAGGAGGCCGCCCAGGTCGGGTCCGCCTTCGGGCTGGACCGTGACCGGGATATCGTCTTGCCCTATTACCGGGACATGACGATGGTGCTGGCCTGGGGGCAGACGCCCACCGAGGCCATGCTCGGCTCCTTCGCCCGCGAGGGCGAGCCCTCCAGCGGGGCGAGGCAGATGCCCGGCCACTGGGGGTCCAAACGGCTCCGCATCGTCTCAGGCAGTTCGCCTGTGGCCACCCAGGTGCCCCACGCGGTCGGCCTGGCCCTGGCGGCGCGCATGCGGGGCGAGTCCAGCGTCGCCTGGGTCAGCCTGGGCGAGGGCTCCACGAACCAGGGCGACTTCCACGAAGCGCTCAACTTCGCCGGCGTGCATAAGCTTCCGGTGGTGGTGTTCGTGGAGAACAACAAGTATGCCATCTCCGTGCCCGAGTCCCGGCAGATCGCCTGCTCCCACGTGGCGGAGCGCGCCGCGAGCTACGGCATGCCCGGCGTGCTGGTGGACGGCAACGACATGCTGGCCGTCTACGAGGCGGTGCGCGGCGCCGCGGAGCGGGCCCGGGCCGGCGAGGGGCCGACGCTTGTCGAGGCTGAGTGCTACCGCCTGGTGCCCCACTCCTCCGACGACGACGATCGCAGCTATCGCTCCCGCGAAGAGGTCGAGGAGGCGCGCAAGCGCGACCCGGTCGCCGTAGCGGCCTCCTATGTGCGCGAAGCCGGCGTGCTCAGCGAGGAGGAGGACGCGGCCTTGCGCGAGCGTATCCGACGCGAGGTGGATGAGGCCACCGAGGCGGCGGAGCAGGCGCCGCAGCCCTCCCCGGACACCGCCCTGAGGAACGTGTACGCGGAAGGGGGGGCCGGGGCTTGGCAGTAAAGTCCTATATCGACGCGGTTCGGGACACCCTGATGGACGAGATGCGCCGCGACCCGCGGGTCTTTGTCATGGGCGAGGACGTGGGCAAGCGCGGTGGCGTATTCCGGGCCACCATGGGCCTGATCGAGGAGTTCGGCGAGGAGCGCGTCATCGACACGCCCCTGGCCGAGTCGGCCATCGTCGGCGTGGGCATCGGCTCCGCCCTGGCCGGCCTGCGGCCCGTGGCCGAGATCCAGTTCGCCGACTTCATCTGGCCGGCCATGAACCAGATCATCAGCGAGGCGGCGCGCCTGCGCTACCGCAGCAACGGGGACTGGACGGTCCCCCTGGTGATCCGCGCCCCTTACGGCGGCGGCGTCCACGGCGGCCTGTACCATAGCCAGAGCGTGGAGGCCCACTTCTACCACAGTCCGGGCCTGAAGATTGTCATGCCCAGCACCCCTTACGACGTTGCCGGCCTGTTGCGCGCCGCCATCCGCGACGAGGACCCGGTCATGTTCCTGGAGCACAAGCGGCTCTACCGCCTGATCAAGGGCGAGGTGCCGGACGACGACTACGTGCTGCCCATCGGCAAGGCCGAGGTCAAGCGTCAAGGCGCCGACCTGACCGTCATCAGCTACGGCCTGGCCCTCCACTTCTGCCTGGAGGCGGCCGACGTCCTGGCTCAGGAGGGCATCTCCGCCCACGTCATCGACCTGCGGTCGATCAAGCCGCTGGACCGGGAGACCATCCTGGAGGGCGTCCGAAAGACCGGCAAAGTGCTCATCGTCCATGAGGATAATAAGTTCGGCGGAGTGGGCGCCGAGGTCTCGGCCATGATTGCGGAGGAGGCCCTGTTCGATCTGGACGCGCCCATTGCGCGCCTGGCCGGCCCGGAGATCCCCGCCATGCCCTACGCCCCCAACCTGGAGCGCTTCTACATGCTGTCGCCCGAGAAGGTGGCGGACGCCATGCGGAAGCTGGCGGCGTTCTAAGGGGTGGCCGGGGTTGGGCCGGTGTAACCCCCGACTGGGGTTGCCAACGCCCACGCGGTTGGGATACCCTGTCCGGCGGCCGCGCCTCCGGGGGGCCCCCCCGGGGGTTCCCCCGGGGGAACCTCTCCCAACACCTTGGAGACCTTAGGAAACCCCGGGCGTTTCCGAAGGTTTCCACAAAACCCCTGAATTGTGGAAACCCGCTGCCCGATCCCGGTTTCCACAAAAAGCCCGATTCGTAGAAACCTTAGGGTACTCGCCGGGTTTCCTAAGGTACACAACCCCAGCACCCCCGGACCGACGGGTGGGGGCCCACGATGGAAGGACCGGCCCCTTGCGGTGGGCCCGTTCTCTCGACAGGTAACGGAAAGGAGGTCCCAGGTTGGCCGACACGCCGATTCTCATGCCACAGCTCGGCGAGAGCGTCACGGAAGGGACCATCGCCAGGTGGCTCAAGCAGCCCGGCGAACGGGTGGAGAAGTACGAGGCGCTGGCCGAGGTCATCACCGACAAGGTCAACGCCGAGATTCCCTCGCCCGTAGCTGGTGTCATTACTCGGATTCTCGCCCCGGAAGGCGCCACCGTGGCCGTCCGGCAGGAGATCTGCCGCATCGACGAAACGGGCACAGCCGCCGCAACCACAGGGCCCGCCACTGAATCACGTGAGGCTGTGCCGGACGAGGCGACCTTTGCCAACCCGAGCGCACCGATTCTGCCGCCGGCAACAACGCCGGCAACGCCGCCAGCCGCGACCGCCGGCGCCCCTTCGTCAGCGCGTGCCGCGGGGCGGTACTCCCCTGCCGTTCTCAAGCTGGCCCAGGAGAACAACGTCGACCTGAGCCAGGTGGTGGGTAGCGGCCTCGAGGGCCGCGTCACTCGCAAGGACATCCTGTCCTACGTGGAGAAGGGCGGCCCACCGGCGGGTCAGGCCGGGATCGCCGCCGCGGCGGCGCCGCAGGCCGCAAAGGACATCGCGGGCCTGGAGCCCGGCGACGAGGTCATCCAGGCGGACGTCGTCCGTCGCCGGATCGCCGAGCGCATGGTCCAGTCCAAGCACGAGGCGCCGCATGCCTGGAGCGTCGTTGAGGCCGATGTCACCGGCCTCGTCAGGCTGCGCCAGGCCCACAAGGACGAATTCAAGCGCCGCGAGGGCGTGGATCTTACCTACCTGCCGTTCGTCATCAAGGCGGTGGGCGAGTCGTTGAAGGAATTCCCCTGGGTGAACTCGTCTTGGAACAATGGTACAATTATTCTCAAGCGACGCATCGGCATTAGCCTGGCGGTGGCCACGGAGACAGCTCTGGTCGTGCCCGTGATCAAGGACGCCGACCAGAAGAGCATCTCCGGCCTGGCCCACGCCGTGGCCGACCTGGCCACCCGCGCCCGGGCCGGGAAGCTTACGCTGGACGACATCTCCGGCGGCACCTTCACGGTGGACAATACGGGCTCATTCGGCTCCATCATGAGCCAGCCCATCATCAATCCGCCCCAGGCCGCCATAATTACCTTCGAGGCCATTGTGCAGCGGCCCGTGGTTCGGGACGACGCCATCGCCATCCGTTCGATGGTGAACCTGTGCCTCTCGCTGGATCACCGGGTCCTGGACGGTGTGGTCGCCGGCCGCTTCCTGGAGGCGGTGCGGCGCCGGCTTGAAAGCTACGGTCCGGAGACATCCTTGTACTAGACGTTCAATGGCCGGCCGGGGCTCAACCAGCCCGGCCGCGGGCTCCGGGGCCGCCCGGTGAGCCGCTGTGCCAGCGGCTGTGCCGTGGCGGCCTCTCGCATCCGTGGCGGCCTCTCGCATCCGTGGCGGC
>CALMNP010000010.1 GCA_937868875.1 uncultured Bacillota bacterium
TTGAAGAAACCGGGGAAACTCTCGGAAGATGAGACTCGGCTTATGAACCAGCACCCGGTTGATGGTGCCAGGTTTGTGGAGCGTGTTTCAAGCCTTAGGCACTTGGCGCCGGTGATAAGACACCACCATGAGCGTTACGACGGCCGTGGCTACCCCAACGGACTGTCCGGAGAGGCCATTCCCCTTGGAGCCCGCGTTTTGCTCGTTGCAGACGCTTTCGACGCCATGACAACGGACAGGCCCTATCGCGTTGCCTTATCAAAGGCTGAAGCGCTGGGGCGAATCATTACGAACGCTGGGACCCAGTTCGACGCCCGTGTTGCTCTTGCAGCCCTGCGGGTTCTCGGCAAGGATTTAGCAGAGAGCTCCCAACTGGAGGCGGTTGCGGAGGCCGCCGCTTCGAAGCAGGACCGGGAGCAGGTCGGTGAAGTCAGTGAGTAAGGTCGCTCAGAATGCGCTGGGGGGCGGGGCTTCCGGACCGCCGTGGCAACCCTTATTGAGGCGACTGACGGGGATTCGCTCCGTCGGTTTCGCCAGTGATGCTGAAGGTCATATACAGCAGATCAGACTCCTGGTGGATGATTCACGAGAGCCCCGCCACCTCGTCCGCGAGGTGGTTTCTCTTCTCAAGGTGTGGACCGGGCAGTTCATAGCGCCGGAAGCCATTGAGGTCATACAGTTGTTCGATTTGGAGAAACGATCGCGGGCACGGATAGTTGGCTACCAGGAAATCCCGACGGGACCCTTAGTCAAAATAGAGGTTGAGCTAGCCACTGGGGACCTGACTGTGAAAGGCACAGCGGTGGGACCCAGCATCAGCCACCTAAGGCCTAGAATCGCCGCCGAAGCTGCAGTGGACGCTATGAACAGGCGCCTTGCGAGTCCGGGGCTGTGCTCAGTTGGCGCAGCCGACGTCATTCAACTTGGCCCCCAGCCAGCGGTTGTCGTTTTGGCTTACCTCCAGGGTCAGCCCTACGCCGGCTCTGCCCTGGTCCAGGAGGACCAACCTGGTGAAGCAGCGGTGAAGGCAGCCCTCAGCGCTCTGAACCGTCAGATCGTTTGGCCCCAGCAGCAGAGGTGAAGCAGCCATGCTAACGAGCGCCTTCGTCCTGTCAATCGCTGTTGGCCTTGTCCGCCGGGGAAGCCTTCGACGGTTTGCTGACTTGAACCTCAAAGCGCTCTGGCTTGTTGCCGTCGCCTTTGGGCTCCAATTCGCCACGCGCGTCGGTGGCTATGGGGGACCGGTGCTGGCTGGTGCCGTCTATGCAGGAACCTATGCGCTCCTGGTGGCGTTTGTCATCCTTAACCGTTCGCGGTGGGAACTCATGGTCATGGGCATCGGCCTTCTGAGCAACGCGCTCGTGATTTGGGTAAACGGCGGTAAGATGCCGGTGAGCACGGCAGCCTTTTTGGCCGCCACTGGGACCCCGTTCTCGCTGGATGACCCGACGCACATTCCCCTGAACGCCGTCACCCGGCTCAAATGGCTGGGCGATCTCTGGGCCCTGAAGCGCCCCTTCCCTCTGCCCGGCGTCTTCAGCCTGGGGGATGTTGTTGTCTGCATCGGCCTGTTTCTTCTGGTACAGCATGTAATGGTCCCGGGCAGGTCCTCGGCTTCCTCTGCCAAGACGACCAGTACTTGAGGTACCCGTCGTCCTGCGGATTTTGCGTTGGCCCCTTATGGCGTCACGACCTACGGCCTGACGCCATTTGCATTTTCGCGTATGGTGAGTCTTGGACCAGGTCTAACGATGCTCTCGACAAATCGCAGGACACGGGACACCAGGTCTTGAACCAACAAGGGCAAGAGCCGGTGGGTTCCGCAGATACCTCCTGCCGGCACGGAGGTGGGCTGCGGTGCAAGGTGCCTGGCTTCGGTGGCCCCGAGGATTTCCGGAAGGTCCCGGCCGGACGGCAGTGGTGCTTGCGGTGCTGGTAGGAGGGGCCCTGGCGCTGGCCCTCATACTCAAACCTGTGGACCCGGTGGCCCTGTTGGTCATCGAGGAGAACTCAATCAGGACCGGCAAGGCCCCGGCTACCGCTGGGTCGGCGCGATTCCAGGCTCGGGTCTCGGTGGACACCGGCCCCGAGGGTGCTCTGGCCGGCCCAATCGTCGCAGTGGCTCCAGACTTGCTGCCCGTCGGACCAAGGACCCGCGTTCTCGTGTATCACAGCACTACATCCGGTTTTGACATCATGGGAGACAGCCTGTGGCAGGTCAGGGCGTCTCCCTTTCGTATTCCCAGCAACGGCACTGGAACGGGGGCGGCCGCTGAGCAGCCGGGTTCGAACCAGGCCCTGCTGCTGAGACTCCCTGACGTCACGCTCCAGTCCATCGGGCGGGGTGGGGACCTCGCCCTCGCCGTGGACACGGCGAATGTGACGCTGGGACCGGGAGAGCAGTGGGCCGGCGCGTGGGTCCTCGAGGCAGACGGGCCGCGCGTGGTTTCAGACGATCGCTGGGACAGGGAAGTCCGGGACGCCGTTGCGGAGGGGACGCCTCTGACGGTTCTCCGGATCACGAACGTCGGATGGGTTCGCCGAAAACGGCTCACCGCCATGCCCTCACCGGCGGCGTCGGGCGGGTCGGACCGAACGACGGACGGGCCCGGCGGCGTCCAGGAGGGGACCGCTTCCGCAGGCAGTACAGCCTCAGGCCGAAAGGGGGGAGACCGGTGGCCAGGACCTGGGCCTCTGGCGTCGTTCTTGCTCTCACTCTGGCAAGCCTAGTCACAGCGGCCCCCGGCATATCCGTCCTGGAGGCAGGAACGGCCTTTGCTGCGGATGGGCAGTCATCCGGCACGCGGATTCCTCTGATCCTGATCCACGGGCTGGGCGGAAGCGCAGACGCATTCCGCGCTCCGGGAGGCGTCGGACTGGAACAGCGCCTGGAGCAAGCGGGATACGTCAGGGGAAGGGACCTGTTCGTCCTGGACTATCGGGAGCACAACAACGGGGACTACGTCCATGTCGCTGCGGACCACCTCCGCACCATGGTTGGCGCGGTGTTGGAGCGCACCGGCAGTGCCCGGGTGGACTTGCTCGGCTACAGCATGGGAGGATTGGTGGCCCGCTATTACGTTGGACTGGCGGAGGCGGCGAGGGTGCGGACGGTGGTCCTGCTTGCCAGCCCGGCGCATGGTTCCTTCGCGGCCAACATCGTGAAGGACGCGGAGGTAACGCAGTCCTATCTCGATCACTGCGCTGGGGTCCCGGCACCCGGAGGGCCCAGCTCAGTTGCCCTGGCCGAAAGCGCCAGGGCGGCATCCAGCACGCCGCTGCAATACGTCTTCAGCCAGGCGCTTAAGACCTTTGAACCCCTTCTTATGCGCTTTCTCCTGGATTCCAGGCTGGGGCGCCGCGCTCCCGCTCTGGAGGGCTTTCCTGACTGGCTTGATAGGGTGGAGCCGGAGAGGAGGGAGGGTCTGTTCGACTTGGCGCAGACCCCCCTGGGGGCATCCCGGCCGGAAGCCGCGGTGGATCGGGACACCGACCCGGACCACGCACTGACGCGGGCATACCTGAACCTGCTGGCACTCAACGCTGCCCGCGTTCGCCTGCAGGCGTCAGTCCAGGGGCAGACCGCCGCCGTGGGCAGCCCCGGAAAGACCGGCGGCGGGACAGGTTCGGGAGAACCCACCGACTCGGCAGGGGGTCGGGCGGCCCTCTATGCAGCCCTGGAGAAGCTCACGGGCTGGATGGGCATTCAGCCGGAGGGGCTGGCCATTGATCGCCTCCTGGCGGAACGTTTTACGTTCCGGCCGGGGCGGGAGTACCTTGGCAACTACTTCCTGAGCACCTGGAACGGCCAGGAGCGGGGCGGGCGTCGCCAAACCGCAGGCGCAAACGAGGTGGCCCCGGCGTCAAGCAACTCCAGACCCCGCTATGTTGTGGTGGCCGGCACCGTGCCCAACCTGTTCAGCCTGGCCTGGCCGGGAGTAAAGCCCAACGATGGGGCCGTGGAGGCTGCCTCCGCCTGGCTCCCCCTGGGGCGGGAGGACACCTTTGCGCTCCTGGCGGGGCAGGGATTGGCCACCTCGCACCTGGGCTTGAAGCTGAACCGCCAGGTGGTCGACCTCATCGTCCAGGAGCTGGCTCCCGGCGGACCCGCCGCCGTCCGGCGCGTCCAGCCCCTGGTCAGGAGATGGTTCCGGCGCGACCTGGAGTGGGGGGAAGCCGGTTCCATCGCCATA
The DNA here is from genome assembly GCA_937868875.1 of uncultured Bacillota bacterium. GTDB lineage: Bacteria > Bacillota > Sulfobacillia > JAMDAP01 > JAMDAP01 > JAMDAP01. The sequence continues at coordinate 4,194 of CALMNP010000010.1, forward strand.
TCGCGGTGGGCTCCCACCTACCTGGATATCACACCGGACCGTCTCAAGGGGCACTCGGGGACGCTGACCATTGACCTGTCTCGGCACGGGGGCCTGGGGCAAGCGGCGAAGGGCCTCTGGCGCACGGTGGTCCAGACCGTCAGGGGCAACTCGGGGTCAGCCGCGGCACGCACACCGGCCGAGCCGCCCCTCGTCTGGGCGGAGCTGCGGGATTCCGTAGGCTCCGGGCAGACAGTCCCCATTAAGGTCACGGGCGCCGGGCGTACCTGGCGCGTCACGCTGGAACTGCCCGCGTTCGGAGAGGGGACCTCGACCCTGCGGCTGGGTATCCGATGGGATGCAGACAAGGAGGCCCTTCCGCAGCCAGATGTGGCCGAAATCGCCTACCGTGTTCGATTTCAGCCCCGGGATCAGCCACCTGCGGCGGCGGGCGCGGGGACCGTGGGGCAGGGTCAGGGTGATACAGACCACCAAGGGGCCGCATCCGATGCCCAACCGGGAACCGGCGCGGCGGCGACGGCCGGGGGGCCGGATTCAGCACTGGCCCCGCTCGTTTGGGTGCGCCGCGGCACCAAAGAGACCACCCACCGGGATGCCGCAGAGGAGACCCACGCCGCTTGGAGTTGGGATTTCGGAGACGGCACCACCGAGACCGACGACGACCCCAACAAGCTGGCAGGGGAGCGCGAACACGTCTATGGCACGCCGGGGCGGTACCGGGTGACGGCCACCTCGCTCAGCAACCTGGGACGTGTTCTGAGGCAGCAGGCCTGGGACGTAACTGTCGGTGGAGACGAGGCCGGCGGCAACAGCGGCTTGGTTGGCGCGGTCACGGCGTCGGTGGGGCAAGCCACCCGCTTCGCCTTTCAGACCCTTCGCCCGCCCTGGCTGCGCCTTGAGCTGGAAGGCCCGGTCAAGTGGGTGACCCGCCGGCCGGCGACCTACACCGTGAAGGTGGTGACTCTGCCGGTTCCGTGGGTGGTCCGGCAGAAGGTGACGGTGGATCCGGCCCGCACGTTCCGGGTGGCCTGGGAGAAGCCGGGCACCTATGTGGTGCGGGCCGCCGTTACCGTGGAGACCACCTACCGCCTGCCCGAGGGCGGGATCATTACACTGCGCAACACCTATATCGTTTCCAAGCAGGTCAAGGTCTTCACACCGGCGCTTGCTGACCTGTAAGGGGTGAAGCCACGCCCGCCCCGGGACGGGCAAGGTCGGCCAGTGGGGGCACGAGCGGCTGCCGCCAACTTCTGTCGCGCCAGGTGGCGGCCGGCTTCGTTGCCCGCCCCTTGTAAACGTGCTAAAATACCTACATCGCCTGCAAAGGAACCACTTGGTTCCTTTCCTTATGTGCGGACCTTGCGGCCGCCGGGAGACAGTGGAGCAAACTGGCCGAAACTGGGCGAAACTAACGTCGTCTCGCTTCCGTTTTCCCTGGTGTGGCCGCAAGCCGGCAGGGCCTCAAGGGCCGGTTGGAAAAAGAAGGGTGAGACATGCTTAAACTGCTCACGAACCTCCTGGGTAACTATAGCGAAAAGGTTGTGCGCCGCCTGTCCCAGCAGGTTGAGGTCATCAACGGCCTGGAGCCGAAGATGAAGCTCCTGCGCGATGACCAACTGGCCCAAAAAACGGTGGAGTTCAGGGAGCGCCTGGACCGGGGCGAGACGCTGGAGGAACTTCTTCCGGAGGCCTTCGCCGTGGTGCGGGAGGCTGCCTGGCGTGTCCTGGGGCAGCGCCATTACGACGTCCAGCTCATTGGCGGCATGGTGCTCCACGAGGGCAACATCGCCGAGATGAAGACCGGCGAAGGCAAGACCCTGGTCGCCACCCTCCCGGCCTACCTGAACGCCCTGGCGGGCAAGGGCGTGCACGTGGTGACCGTCAACGACTACCTGGCTCGCCGCGACAGCGAGTGGATGGGCCGGGTCTACAAGTTCCTGGGTCTGAGCGTCGGCCTTATTGTCCACGGGCTCGACAACAACGAGCGGCGGCAGGCCTATATGGCCGACATCACCTACGGCACGAACAATGAATTCGGCTTCGACTACCTGCGTGACAACATGGTGGTGCACCGCGATGAGCTGGTGCAGCGCCCCCTGAACTATGCCATCGTCGACGAGGTGGACTCCATCCTCATCGACGAGGCGCGTACTCCGCTCATCATCTCCGGCGATGCCGGGAAGTCCACCGACCTCTACGACACCTTCGCCAAAGTGGCGGAGCGGCTGGTGGCGGAAGAGGACTATACCGTCGACGAGAAGATGCGGACCGTGTCCCCCACTGAGGAGGGCGTGGCCAAGGTCGAGCGGATGCTCAACATTCCCCACCTCTATGAAGATGAGGGGACCGACTACAGTCACTACCTGAACGCCGCCCTCAAGGCCAAGGCGCTCTTCAAGCTGGACCGCGACTATGTGGTCAAGGACGGACAGGTCATCATCGTTGACGAGTTCACCGGCCGCCTGATGTACGGCCGCCGCTGGTCCGATGGCCTGCACCAGGCCGTGGAGGCCAAGGAGCGCGTCAACATCGAGCGCGAGAGCGTCACCCTGGCCACGATCACGGTGCAGAACTTCTTCCGCATGTACAAGAAGCTGTCCGGCATGACCGGCACGGCTTTGACGGAAGAGGAAGAGTTCCGCAAGATCTACGGCATGGACGTCATCGTCATCCCCACCAACAAACCCATGGTCCGTGAGGACCTGCCGGACGTGGTTTATAAGACTGAGGCGGCGAAGTTCCGGGCTGTGGTGGAGGACATCGTCGAACGTCATAAGAAGGGCCAGCCGCTTCTGGTGGGCACCATCTCCATCGAGAAGTCGGAACTGCTCTCCGAGATGCTGAAGAAGCGAGGCGTGCGGCACCAGGTGCTGAACGCCAAGTACCACGAGAAGGAAGCCGAGATCGTGGCGCAGGCCGGCCGGTTCGGGACGGTGACCATCGCCACGAACATGGCCGGTCGCGGCACCGACATCCTGCTGGGCGGCAACCCGGAGTTCCTGGTGAAGGAGCGGATGCGGTCGAAGGGCTTCAGCCCGGAGGCCATCGCCCTGGCTCTGGACTGGTCCCGGGGCACCGGCGTCGCAGTGAGCCGGGAAGGCGCCGCGAAGGACTTGAAGGCCCGCGAGGTGGTGGGTGAGCCCACCGGCGAAACCATGACCCTGGAGCAGGAGGCGGCCAGGGCCCTGGAGGCCCACCACGAGCTGTGGCCGAAGTCCAAGTCCGAGTGTGACGCTGAGCACGACAAGGTCGTGGCGTGCGGTGGCCTGCATATCATCGGCACCGAACGCCACGAGAGCCGCCGTATCGATAACCAGCTGCGCGGCCGTTCCGGCCGTCAGGGCGACCCGGGGTCCACCCGTTTCTACGTGGCCCTGGAGGACGACCTGATGCGCCTCTTCGGCGGCGACAATGTGTCCAGCATGATGGACCGGCTGGGCATCGAAGAGGACATGCCCATCGACGCCAAGATCATCTCCCGGGCCATTGAGAACGCCCAGAAGAAGGTGGAGGCGCGTAACTTTGACTCGCGCAAGCACGTCCTGGAATATGACGACGTGATGAACAAGCAGCGCGAGGTCATCTACAACCAGCGCCGCCAGGTCCTGGAGGACGACGACCTCAAGGAAGTCATCATGGGTATGGTGGAGGACGTCACCAACAAGCTGATGGACCTCACCTGCCATACCTCCGTGCACCCGGAAGAGTGGAACTACAAGGGCCTTGTGGACGAGGCGGAGCGCCTCTACCTGCCGGCGGGCAAGATCAAGCCCGAGGAACTGGAGGGCATGGGCCGCGACGCCATCCGCGAAGAACTGCTCATTGAGGCCCGGAAGCAGTACGACCTGAAGGAAGAGAAGCTCGGCCACGATACCATGCGGGCCCTGGAGCGCATTGTCATGCTGCGGTCCGTGGACGAGCGGTGGATCGACCACCTGACGGCCATGGACGACCTGCGCGAGGGCGTGGGCCTGCGGGGCTACGCGCAGCACGACCCGCTGGTGGAATACAAGCACGAGGCCTTTGAGATGTTCACCGCCATGATTGAGGCGATCAAGGAACAGACCGTCTCCATGATCTATCACGTCACCGTGGCGCGCGAGCCGGAGCGGCGGCAGACTTATGAGTCAGGCGGCTCCGATGAGGCGGCCGCGACGAAGGCGCCGGTGAAGGCCGGCAAGCAGGTGGGCCGCAACGATCCGTGTCCCTGCGGCAGCGGCAAGAAGTACAAGAAGTGCTGCGGCCGCAACGTCTCCTGACCAAGCCTGCAACGACGAAGACCCTGTCCGCCGATGCGGACAGGGTCTTTCCGAGGAGTTCTTAGCCGAGGCCGACGGCGTGGAGCAGCTGCAGGGTGGCGAAGAACACGGCTGAGCCACCCAGGGCATAGCCGATGCCGCTCTTGTTCTCGTGGGATTGGGTCATGGGGATCATGTCGGTGGCGCCGATGTAGACCAGGGACCCCGCCGCCAGGGCGATCAGGGCTTCCCGCCAGCTCGGGTTGAAGGAGCCAATCATGGCGGCGACCAGGGCCCCGAGGCTGGTGGTGATCACGAGGATGCCGGTGGTCCCCAGGGCGATGCGGTCGCGGAAGTTGGCCGCGCGCATGACGGAGGCCAGGCTGAATCCCGTCGGCAGCTTGTGCAGGGTGATGGCGGCAAACAGCAGGATGCCGCTGGCCAGGCCGGCCTCGAAGGCAGACATGATGGCGACGCCGTCAAAGAAGGCGTGCAGTCCCAGGCCCACCGCCGCAGCCAGGCTGGCTGAGCGGGTGACAAGGGGTTCCTCTTCCGGGTGCATCTCCTCCACGAGCCTGTGCTCATGTTCGTGGCCGTGGGTCGGGTTGCCGCAGTCCTCGCCCTCGCAGTCCGGTCCGACTTCGTGGGCGTGGTGGCTGAAGAAGTTCTCCGCCACGTAGATTGCCAGGTATCCGACCAGGACAAAGGCGAGGGAGGCCGGCCTATCCTGGGCCACCTCGGGAATCAGGTCGAGGAAAGCGGCGGCGAGGAGAAACCCGGCGCCGGCCGCGATGATCTGCCGCATGCGCCGGTGGCCGAAGTCGCCGAGCCCCACAGCCAGCAGACCGCCGAGGAATTCGGCAAAACCGGAGGCGACGGCAAAACCAAGGCCGATCCAGAGTATTGTGCTCATTCAGGGCTCTTCCTTTCTTGGCCATCGTGGCCGACCCTCGGCCCGTCAAGCTCTTGAGCCTTCTGATAGCAGGCCTCGCAGAGGCCGAAGAAGTCCAGCACGTGGGTCTCCACGTGGAAGGTTCGGCGCCGCGGCGCCCTGACCAGGCACTCATCGACCTCCTCAACGCGGCCGCAGGACCGGCAAATAAGGTGGTGGTGGTGGCTGGGGTGGCAGTAGACGTAGCGGTAGGCCCGGCCGTCCTGGGCGAACCGACGGGCCAGGCCCACGGAGGTCATGGCCTCGAGGAGCCGGTAGACGGTTGTCAGCCCGACGTCGACGCCCTGACCGGCCGCTTCCTGATGAAGTTCCTGCGGGCTCATCCAGTGCCCGGCGTCCGCGAAGAGTTCCGCCGCGCGCAGCCGCGGCGCCGTGAGGCGGAACCCGCCCCGCCGCAGAGCGTCGAAACGATCGGCAGATTCCATACGACCTTCTTCCAGGCGTCAGCCAGGCATTCCCGGCCGTCACCTTACGGAAAATGATTTCCCCTAAGACTGCATGATAGAATTTCCGAAGCGCATTGTCAAGAAAGGGTGGTCTCTCGATGTACGAAGACCTGACAAGAGAACTGGAGTCTCTGGCGGAGAAATTGGCCGACCTCGGGAGGTCTCTTTGACCTCCCTGCTCTGAAGGCGAGGCAGACCGAGCTGGAGCAGGCGATGAGCGCCGCCGGTTTCTGGGACGACCGGTCGAAGGCAGAGAAGGTTCTGCGCCAACTGACCGCCGTGAAGTCCCCCCTGGATGCTCACGGGAGCCTCACCAGACGCCTCGAGGACCTCAAGGTCCTGCTCGAGCTGGCGGATGAGGAAGGGGACGCGACCATGCTCCCCGAGGGCCGGCGCGAGATTGAGGCACTGTCCGGCGATGTGCGGGACCTGGAACTCCGGCTTCTGCTCAACGGGAAGTATGACCAGCGGAATGCCATCGTCGCTCTGCACGCCGGCGCAGGCGGGACCGAGTCGCAAGACTGGGTGCAGATGCTGCTGCGCATGTACACCCGGTGGGCCGAACGCCACGGCTTCCGCGTGGAGACCCTGGACCTGCTGGAGGGCGACGAGGCGGGCGTCAAGAGCGTCACCCTCTCCATTCAGGGGCCCTACGCCTACGGCTTCCTCCGCCCCGAAAAGGGCGTGCACCGCCTGGTACGCATCTCGCCCTTCGACGCCTCCGGCCGCCGCCACACCTCCTTTGCCTCCGTGGACGTCATCCCCGAAATCGAGGACGATGTGGAACTGGACATCCGACCGGAGGACCTGAAGATTGATACCTACCGCTCTGGTGGCGCCGGCGGTCAGCACGTGAACAAGACCGATTCGGCGGTGCGCATCACCCACCTGCCGACAGGCATTGTCGTCGCCTGCCAGAACGAACGCTCCCAGCAGCAGAACCGCGCCGTCGCCATGCGCATCCTCATGGGCAAGGTCCTGGACCTCCGGCTGCAGGAGCAGCAGCAGGAGATCGACACCGAGCGGGGCGAGCAGGGCGATATCGCCTGGGGCAATCAGATCCGGTCCTACGTCTTCCAGCCGTACACCATGGTCAACGACCACCGCACCGAGCTGAAGATCGGCAACGTCTCGGCCGTGATGGACGGCGAGTTGGACCCGTTCATCTACGCCTTCCTGCAGCAGCAGGCGAAATCGGCGAGTGCGCAGTAACGGCAGGGGATGGCCGGGAAGCCGTCGAACCCTGCGAAGTATATAAGGCCAAGCCTTCCCTCGGGAGGAACACAGCATGAAGTACCGCTCGTATCTGGTTCTCGTTCTGGCTGCAGCCATTCTCCTGGCGGGAGGTTTTCTGGCGGGCCGCTCCGCCTCCGCCGCGGGCACGACGCCGGGCACGGACGCCGATCCCCTGGTGTCCAAGAGCTACGTGGACCAGTACGTGCAGTGGCTGCCGATCATGGTGAAAGCCGGGCAGACCCTGACGGCCGAAGGCGGAACGGAGCTTGTGCTTCGCTCCGGCAAGGCCACGGCCGTAGAAAGCGGCGGGGCCGGCCTGGCCGACGTCACGTCCGCCAAGGACCTCTTGCGCGGTGTGAACGTGCCGCTCAATCACCTCCTGCTGGTCCCCCGTACCGACGGGCGCGGGCTCAAGGCCGTGGTGGACAGTTGGGTGTTGGTGCGGGGCGCTTACGCCATTCAGTAACGCTACGAACGAGTCACAGGGCGCAAGGTATTGAGCGGTTCAGCTAGAACTTGAGGGATATGGACAATAAAGTTCGGCTTGTTCAGGTGATCGGCGGCGGGGAGTTCGGCGGTGCGGAGCGGTACGTGCTCAACCTCGTGTGCGGGCTCAACAAGGCTCTCTTTGAGCCCGTCGTGGCCTGCGGCTACGAAGGGCGGCTGTCGCGTACCCTGCGCGAAGAGGGGATCCCCGTGTCGGTGCTGCCCAACGGCATCGGCGGCCTTGCCGCACTGTCCAGGCTGCTCAGGTCCGCCAGGCCCCAGATTGTGCACACGCACGGCGTGCGGGGCAACCTGTTCGGGCGTCTGGCGGCGCGGCGTGCCGGCGTGCCCACGGTGGTCACGACCGTACACAGCGATCTGGCCCTGGATTACCCCAGGCCCCTGAAACGGACGGTCTACAGCCTCCTGGACGGGGTGACGGACCCGCTGGTGAACCGCTACGTGGTCGTCTCGGAGGCCTTGAAGAAACTAGTCGTGCAGCGCGGCATCAAGCCGGGGCGCGTCATCGTCGTGCCCAACGGCGTGGACACGGCTGCCTTCCATCCGATACCCGGGGCCGCCGCCCGGCTCCGCGACCTCGTGGGGATGGGACCCAAGGTCCGCCTGGTCGGTATGGCCGCGCGCCTGCATCCGGTAAAGGGCCATGATCTGTTCCTTCGGGCAGCGGCGGAGATCGCCGCCAGGGCAGGGACTCTGGATGTCCGATTCCTGGTTATCGGCAGCGGGCCGCCGGAATACAGGCAACTGCTGGAGGCCCTGTCGGAACGACTGGGCCTCAGGGAGCACGTGGTCTTCCTGGGCGAGCGCGAGGACGTCCCTGCCATTCTGGCCGGACTGGACGCGGCCGTGGTGCCGTCCCAGTTTGAGGCCTTCTCGCTGTCGGTCATCGAGGCCATGGCCAGCGGCACGCCCCTGGTCGCCACCCGGGTTGGGGCTATTCCCGAAATCGTCGAAGACGGTGTGAGCGGTCTGCTGGCAAACCCCGGCGACGCACCGGACCTGGCGGGCAAGATCCTGACCGTTCTGGCCGACCAGGACCTGGCCCGGAACCTGACGGAGAATGGTCTGAAGACAGCACAGCGGTACTCGATCGACAAGTTCATCCGGCGGATGGGTGAACTCTACCTGGAACTGTTGAAGGAGCGAGCCTGATGCTCCAGGACAGGGATATCATCTGCATCGGCCCTACCGACTGGTCCGGCGTCTGGGCCCGGCCGCAGCAACTGATGGGCAGGCTCGCCGCCCGCGGCAACCGCATCCTGTACGTGGACCCACCGGTGACGGCCCTGGCTCCCCTGAAGGTCCCTGCCCTGCGGCAGCGCTGGCTCTCCCCCGGGAGCCGGCTGCGGCCGGCGCAAGAGAACCTCTGGGTGCTGGAGCCGCCTCTCTTTCTGCCCTTCGGGAACCGGTACCGGGCCCTGAACAAGATGAACCAGGGCCTCCTGGCGCAGGCCATCAAAGCCGCGGAGAAAAGGCTGGGCCTCCGGAACGTCATCCTCTGGACCTACCTTCCCGGCACCTCGGACCTGCTGGGCAGCCTGCGCTACGAAAGCCTGTGCTACGACTGCGTGGACGACCACTCGGCCTTCACCGGCCTCCTCGACCCCGCGGTGGTGCGGGCCATGGAGGACGACCTGCTGCGCCGGGCCGACGTGGCCCTGGCGACGGCCGAAAGGCTGCTCCAACGGTGCCTGGAGGTGAACCCCCGGGCGATCCTGGTGCCCAACGCCGTGGACTTTGAGCATCTCTCCGCGGCCCGGCGGCCGGGACCCCTGCCGGTCCAACTCTCGGGCCTGCCCAGGCCCATCATCGGCTTTGTCGGCGCCCTGGGCGACTGGATCGACCTGCCCCTGCTGGCGCGGGTGGCGAGGGAGAACCCCCAGGCCTCGCTGGTCCTGATCGGCCCCGCCCTGACCGACGTGGACCTGCTCGCGAAAATGCCCAACGTCCGCCTGCTGGGGCCGAAACCCTACCGGGACCTGCCGCCGTATCTGAGGGCCTTTGACGTCTGCCTCAATCCCTTCCGCCTCAACGAGCTGACGGCCAGCGTCAACCCCATCAAGCTCTACGAATACCTGGCGGCGGGCAAGGAAGTCGTCTCCACCAACCTTCCCGAGGTCCGGGCCTTCTCCAACACGGTGTTCGTCGCCGAGGACGCGGACGAATTCACCGCCGCGGTCCAGGGGGTCCTGTCCGGCCGGCTGAAGCACCCCCTGGAGGAGCGGGTCGAAGTGGCCAGGGCCAACTCCTGGGAGGAACGGCTCCAGAGAATAGACGAGGCCTTTGCCCACGCCCGTTAGGGGGCGTAGACAAAGGCCTCTGTTCCTTCACTGGTGCGGCCGGCTCCCTCAGGCTACCGGCCGTTCGAAGTCGGCTATCGGCGCGTTGCCGTCAGGTTACCGGCTGTCGCCGTCCGGCACCCCGTCCGGCGGCTTGACCACAACGTCTGGGCTGTTGAAGTTCCACAGGGTAATCAGGGTCTTCTGCCGGAGACCGGAAGCCTCCTGCAGCGGCAGGTCGAAGACGGTCTGGAGCTGGTGGATCAGCCCGTCCTTCTCGCCCACCCAGACCTTGACGACAAACTGCCCCGGCACCCGGCCGGTGTCCCAGAAGGACGCCGACGGCGCCAAAGCGGCGGGGATCAGCTTCTTGACGGTCTCGGCGTCGGGATAGAGCACATAGACCCGGCAGACGTCGCGCACCACCAGTTCGGTCCCGGGCAGGCTGCGGGCGGTGCCGGCCATGTCCTCCAGGTAGGACAGCGACACCGACGGTGATGGCGGCAGTTCAGGGCCGCTCACCGTCTGCGGGTACCACACCTTGCGTCCCAGGTAGATCTGGTTGCCGTTCCGGTAAGCCTCATAGGTGTCGCCCCAGATGCTGGCGAAGGCGCGCATCTGCCGGCCTTCGGCCACCATGCCGCCGAACGTTGCCTGCAGGCGTCGCTCCCCCACGTAGGTCAGCGACTCCCCCTGGAAGCTGTAGCGCCGGACGCCTTCCATCCGCAGGACGGCCCGGGACACGGCCAGGGCGGCGCCCGGATCCGGCTGGGCCCCGGCGTCAACAGGCGCCGGTGGCTCGCCGGAGGCCAGTGTCCGCGCCGGCGAGGGCAGGCGGCTGGCGGCCGCCACCGTCACCGCGGCCACCAGCACGGCGGCCGCAGGGACGAGGAGGCGGGAAGCGGGCCTGGCGGTACCGAGGAAGCGGCGACCCAGGGACCAGAGGATGAGGCCCAGCGTGAGGGCCCACGCCGCTCCCGCCACGGGCAGGACGTGCTTCTTCAGGACGATGACGCGCTGCCTGCCGTACATCGTCGCGACCACTTCGTTCCGGCCGTCGCCGTCCACATCTGCGAGCACCGGGTTGACGATCCCCGGCACGAAGACCTTCCACATCCGGACCATCCGGTCGCCCTCCAGCCGGTAGGCCCCCAGGAAACGGCTGGGGTCAAGGCCCCAGGCCCCCTTGTCCTGGGCCAGGATCACGGTGTCGGGGGAGTCGCCGACCCGGCCGGCGTCCTCGAAGCGGAAGCTGGCGTTGGGCGCTTCCCAGAGCGGGGGCGCTCCTGGGGCGTCTTCGATGTGGGCGCCCTGGTCAGGCCGGTTGACCAGGCGGTCCGGCCGGCCGTCGCCGGTCACGTCCAGTTCGCGGCTGACCAGCAGGACGTCACGGTTCGAGTCCAGACCGTTCATCCCCGGCTGGTCGGCAGCGTTCCCATAGCCCTGCTCCATGGCGGCCCAACTGCTGTGGGCGGCCTCCACCTCCCGCAGGGTCAGCCCCAGCGTCGCAAACGGGAGCCGGGCCGGATCGGCCGCAGCCGCCGCGGCAAACGGGTCCACGGCGGGGCGGAAGGTGAAGGCCGGGAGCCCGTCCGGCCCGGTGGACCAGGCGGTGGTCAGCGCCGGCATGGCCTGGTGTTCATTGCGCACGAACGAGGCGAGTTTGGACTTGGCCGCCGCGCTGAGGCTGCCCGGGTCCACGGGGACAACCCGTGAACCATTCCAACGAAAGACGCGGTATTCAAAGCGGAATGCGGTCAGCAGAGTGGTTGCCGAGGCTCGCGGCGGGTCGCTGGTGACGGCGGCAATTTCCACCTTGCCGTCACCATCCAGGTCCGCCACCACGGGCGTGAAAAAGGGGATTTTGGTCTGCCCCCTGAACGGTGGGCTGACCCATTGCGGGGAGAACCCCGTCAGGGCCGGGTACAAAGCCGGGCTGAGGGTGCCGGCAAGAAGGACGGCCATCAGGACCACGGGCAGGGAGAGGCGCCAGGGCAGACCCGTGGCGAGCCGGGTCAGGAAAGGATAGGCCAGCAGCAGCACGGCGGCTACAGCGAGACGGAGGGCCGCCGGCTCCTCACTGATCCTGCCCAGGGCCTCCAGCGTGAGGAGGAAGGCGAGCACCAGGGCCAGGGTCGGCAGGCGTTTCCCGCGCGGCAACCCGTACAGCAGTGCGATGGCCAACCCGGTGGCGATCAGGACGCCGGCCAAGGAGTACTCCAGTATCAGCGGCAAGGCCAGAAAGTAGTAGAAGATAAAGCCGAAGAGGGCGGCCGGAATGGACCACGCCAGGGCGCGAACGGTCTTCACAGAGAGGTCTCCTTTCCGGACTCCGGCTGAACTTCGGGCAGGCTCGTCCCCGCCAGGGCGGGAAGCCGGCTCAGGAGCCCCGCCAGGAACCAGAAGTAGACGTTGATGAAGGGTATCTCGAAGATGTTCTCCACGGCATTATGGAAGATGACGACCAGCAGGGCGCCCCACAGGCCGAGGGCCAGGGCTTGCTCCGGCCGGCCGCGCAGGGCGCGGAACGTCCTGAAGCCCAGCCAGCCGCAGGCGGCCATCAGGACGATGAATGCCGCCAGGCCTACCACCCCGGCTTCGGCTGCCGTTTTGGCATAGTAGTTGTCGCTGTACATCACGCCCATCCGCCGCGCCGCCACGGCCCCGCCGAACTGCCCCATCCCGGCCCCCGTCAGGGGGGCGTGGGCCAGCTGCTCGTAGGCCTGGTTCCAGCGGTAAAGGCGGCCACCGTAGACCATGCTTCGCTGCCAGTAGTGGCGCGACGCCAGTTGGCCCACGCGCCGGCTGATGGGCGGCACGGCCACGGAGAGGATGACGGCCGCCGCCAGGGCTGCCGCCAGCAGGCGACGGTCGAAGGACAGGGCCACCACCATGATGGCCCCAACCAGCGCCAGCCAGGCCCCGCGCGAGAAGGTAAGCAGGAGACCCAGGCCCAGCACCCCGGCCGCGGCCAGCAGGACCAGTCGAAGCCAGCGGCGCTTCTCATAGCGGGCCCAGCCCAGGGCCAGGGGAACCAGCAGGGCCAGGTAATCGCCCAGGCCGTTGGGGCTTCCCACGATGGAGTAGGCGCGCGTGCGCAGCGTCTCCGTCACGCTGATCCAGCTTTCGGGCATGGGTGCGTGGGTGGCGTACTGGTAGATGCCGTGCAGGGCAGCCAGGCTGCCCAGGCCGATGAGCACGTAGGAGCAGCGCCGGGCCTCCTCCAGATCGTCGATGAGGTTCAGGGCCAGGAAGACGGCGACCATGTACTCGAAGGTGGCGCGAAGTCCCTCCAGGCCGATGGACAGGTGACGCAGGTCGGCCAGCAGGATGGCCACGCTGATGGCCAGGAACAGACCCATGGGGCGCAGGAGGGGCGAACTGCGGAGCGGTTTTCCCGACCGGCGCCGCTGCAGGATGAGCAGCAGTCCCAGAGCGAAGATGGCTTCGTCCCAGAAGGAGCCTGCGGCGGCGATGGGCAATCGCCGCAGGGCGGCGTCCACCCACGGATATGCAACCAGGGCATAGAGGACGATAGACTTCAGCAGCCCGATCGGCGTCACCGAAGCCTTGTTATCAGAGGGCGTCGTTGGTTGAGCGTTCACGCGAGAGCACTTCCTTGGTTATGCATGGCTTCTCCCTACC
>CALMNP010000011.1 GCA_937868875.1 uncultured Bacillota bacterium
GTGCCATACTGCCGCACGCGGCGATGTGACAAAGGTCATCGATTTGGGCGCCGGGGTTTCCACTGCCTTTTGCCGCCCTGCGCAATGCGACGAATCGTCGTATTTTGACCCCTTGGTAAATGGGCATTTCCGCTTGGGCCCAGGGGTGGGTTCGGCAGCAAAGCCACGCTGCGACTGAGTTTCGGGAAAATGCGACGAATCGTCATATTGCCGAGGGGCTGAAGGGATCGACAAGCGCTCCCGGCGCGCCGGGCCGCGCTAAACTTCGCAGCCTTGCAGCGCTCCACTTCGCAGCGCTCGACGTCGCAGCGCTCGACGTCGCAGCGCTCGACTTCGCAGCGCTCGACTTCGCAGCGCTCGACTTCGCGGCGCTCGACTTCGCGGCGGCGTAACAAAGACCCGCACTCCAACCGAGTGCGGGTCTAAAGCGACGGCCTTTGCCGCCCCCGGAACGGGCCACGGCCTGAGACCTCCGCGCCGCGGCGGCCAGCCTCTCCGGGCGAGTCAAACCAGGTCCAGGTCCCACCGCACCACGGCCCCCGGCTGAAGCGAAGGGGCCAGGTAGTCCTGGGGGTCCGTGCTGTGCAGCCGCACGACGCGGCCCGCACCGGCACCCACCGGGGCCACCTCCACCAGCCGGCCGCGCACACGCACCTCCATGGTGGCTGCGGGAGCAGGCTCCAATCCTTCCGTCACCGCCTCAATCGGGAGAGGCGTCCAGAGAATCATGTGTCCACCTCCTGAGGAGGGTCTGGGCCTGACGTGCACGGGCGACGATTGCAGGGGCCTCCGGCGCGGCCGCTAGGTCGGCGGGGCAGGCGGCGGTTCCGCCGGCGGAACGGCGTGCGGCAGGGACTCGCCGTGCCCCACCATGGCCTCCGCGCCTGGCCTTGTCCCCTTGCCCTGACCCTTCTTGCGTTCGGCGATGAGTTGATTGACTTTGCCCAGGGCCTGGGAGAGTCCGCCGACCTCGTCCATGAGGCCGGTGGCCACCGCGTCCTTGCCCACCAGCACTGTGCCGATGTCCCGGGCGAGGTCGCCGGTGCGGAACATCAGCTCGCGGAACTTGCCCTCCGTGCAGCGCGAGTTGGAGACGATGAACTTGATTACCCGGTCCTGCATCTTGTCCAGATACTCGTAAGTTTGCGGCACGGAGATGACCAGGCCGGAGAGGCGGATGGGGTGAATCGTCATGGTTGCCGTCGAAGCAATGAACGAGTAGTCGCAGCTGACCGCGATGGGAACGCCGATGGAGTGGCCGCCGCCCAGGATCAGTGACACGGAGGGTTTGTCCAGGGTGGCGATCATCTCGGCGATGGCCAGGCCCGCCTCCACGTCGCCGCCGACGGTATTGAGGATGACCAGGAGACCCTCAATCTCCGGGTTCTGCTCGACGGCCACCAGTTGCGGAATCAGGTGCTCGTATTTGGTCGTCTTGTTCTGAGGGGGCAGAGCCAGGTGCCCTTCGATCTGACCGATGATAGTGAGCACATGCACGCTGGACTTGTATTCGGGTACGCTCAGGGTCCCCAGCGACTCGAGGGTGCTTGTGGGGTCCTTGCCCTTCTTCCGGGGTTTGTCCCCCTGGCTTTCGTCATCGCCGTCGGGCCCTGTGGGGGCCGGCTCAGCCGGTGCAGCCGTACGGCCGGGTTCAGCATTGGGCGGGTCCAGCCGTGCCGGGGCGTTCGGCACATGGGGCGTCTCAGGTTCCACGATCTTGCGGGTGCCAGGACCCGCTCCGGTCGGCGATTCTCCGGGTTTGATGAAGGCCACGTCTCTGCACGCTCCCTTGGCAGCGGCGCCCCTGAAATGGGGACGCCGCGCACCCGTTAGTATCAGCAGTGCGCGGCGCGGCTATGCTGCGCCGGATACAGCCGGCCGTTGACATCGTGAGCGGCCCCGCGGACCGCAGGGCCGCCCGTCGGCCTGGCGACCGTCAGTCGGACGTCGTGCACTGCAGCCGGAACTCGGTCGGCGTGAGGCCCGTGACCTTCTTGAAGACGCGGCTGAAGTAGTTGGGATCGTTGTAGCCGACGGTGAAGGAGGCCTCCTTGACGCTGGCGCCTGCGGAAAGCATCTGCTTGGCCTTGTCCAGACGGACGCGGGTGAGGTAGTCGATGAAGGTCTCGCCGCTGACCTGCCGGAACACCTTGCTGAAGTAGTAGGGGCTCATGGCCACCTCCTGGGCTGCCTGCTCCAGGGTGATCTCCTCCGCCAGGTGCGCCTCGACGTACCCCTGGGCCCGGCGAATCAGCAGGTGAAGATGAGACTGCTTCACCTGCTTCTGGGCGCGGGCCCAGCGTTCGAGGCTGTCCTGCACCCAGATCAGCAGGTCCGCAGCGGGCAGGCTGCGCGGGGGCTCGGCTCCCCCTTCCAACCCGGGCCAGCCCGCGTCCCGGACGCGCCGGCTGAGCGCGCCAAAGAACCCGAGCAGGGCCTGCCGCAGAACCTCTTCGACGCAGCCTGGAGAGCTCTGGACGCTGAACCACCAGTCCTCCAGCTCCTGTCGCACGCCCGGCGCGTCGGCGCCCTGCAGCCGTTCCCAGAGCCTCTCCTCCGGCGGGGGAGGCAGCGCCACGGCCGCGCCGGGCTGATGGAGGTCCGCATAGTGGTTGACCTTGTCCGACACGGAGGTGTCCTGGGAGGCCAACAGGGCCTCGCGGAAGGACGCGTGCAACCCCTCCACGCCCTGATGCACGCGCCCGAGTCCCATGCGGAAGCGCACGCCGGCCTCTTCCTTGACTCGGTCGCGCAGCCGCCGAGCAGCCTCCATGGACCAGACGCGAAGGCGGTATTCCGTTTGCGCCGGGTCCACCTGGATGAAGACGACGGCGTAACCGGCGGTGGCCGTGCTTACCGCCCGGGGGAAGGACGTGGCCGCCAGCCGGCGCAGCTGAGCATAGGCCTTTTCCTTGCGGAGGTTTCGCTCCACCTCGGATAGCATGTCCGGCGGGAAGCTGCGCTCGTGCAGGGAGGCGACCAGGGCCAGGCCCGCGTTGAAATCCAGCCCGAGGAGGTCCAGCAGGACCTGGACCTCCGTGCGGCGCACAGGACCCACCAGCAGGCTGGCCGCCAGTTGCGACTCCACCAGCGGCCGAACCTGGCTCCAGCGCTCCATCTGCTGCAACTCCTCGACGCGCCGCGCCTGCTGGCGGTCGAGCTCCGCCACCACCTTGTTCAGGGCCTCGACCAGGTGGTCACGGTGGGTGGGCTTCAGCAGGTAGTCATCAGCCCCGAGCTGCAGCGCCTGCTGCGCATAGTGAAAGGAGTCATAGGCGGAGACCACGACGCAGCGCGTGTCCGGCAGGCGCCGCTTGATTTCCCGCAGGGCTTCCAGCCCCGTCAGCCCCGGCATCTGAATGTCCAGCAGAATAGCGTCCGGCTTGACGCGCTCGGCCAGCTCGATGAGCTGGCGCCCGTTCTCCGCCTCGCCGGCCACCTCCAGGACGGGCAGGTGGCGGGCGACGGCCAGCCGAAGGGCCTGGCGCTCCACCGGTTCGTCGTCAGCGATCAGCAGCCTGTACAGGATCAGCCACCTCCGCATCAGCCGCCCGCGGCAGGCGAATTCGAATCATGGTGCCCCGACCGGGCTCGCTCGCCACGGTCACCAGCGCAGACAGCCCATAGAACAGCTCCAGGCGCCGCCGCACGTTGCGGAAGCCGAGCCCGGTGGTATGGCCGCGGGGGGATGCGGGAGCGGCGGGTTCATCGGCCAGCAGCGCCTGCGCCCGCTCCGCCGTCATGCCGGCGCCGTTGTCCGCCACGGTCACGACGACGCCCTCCGGCGCCCGGGTCACGAGCACCTCGATGCGCCCACCCCGCTCCCTGCCCTCGATGCCATGGATGAAGGCGTTCTCCACCAGCGGCTGCAGGGTGAGGCCGGGAACCGGCTGGTCCAGGGCCGCCTCCTCCGCCTGCAGCACCAGCTCCACGCGGTCGCGGAAACGCGCCTTCTGAATGGCGAAGTACTCGCGCACCGCCGCCACCTCCTCGCGCAGGGACACCCTGGCATCGAGGGGCTTCAGGTTATAGCGCAGCAGGTCAGCCACGGAAGCGATCAGCTCCGAGGTCCGGTCGGCATTCTCCAGCATCGCCGTCTTGGAGACCAGGTTGAGCATGTTGAAGAGGAAGTGCGGGTGAATCTGGGCCTGAAGCGATCGGAGTTCCGCTTCCTTCAGCAAGTGGGCCATCTCCAGGTTCTTGAGGGCCACCTCCTGCATGTGCCGCTCCACGTCGGCGCGCCGCCGCACCTCATTCAGAAGGTCGCGCAGGTTGGAGCGCATCCGGTCAAAGGCCTGGGCCAGCATCCTCAGCTCCCCCGGCCCCCCCTGCGGCACCTCCGCCGCGTCAAAGCGGCCTGCCGCCAGTTGCTGGGCGAAGCCCGCGAGACGCTGGATGGGCAGGCTCAGCGTACGGGCGAACCACCAGGCGAAGGCCAGAGCGAAGCCGACCGTCAGCACCAGCAGGGCGAGCCCCAGCCGCTGCACCCACTCGGTCCAGGCGGTGAGCCGCTGGTACGTGCCGCCGTAGGCAGTGAGCTCATGATCGAGGACCTGACTCACGCCCTCGTCCATGTAGGTGGCGATGGTGGCGGCCTCGTCGTAATGGCGGGAGGTGCCCGCCACATCCCGAACGGCGACAGCCTCCAGAACCTGGTCGCCCTCGGCCAGGAAGCCGGCGAGCTGCCGCTGCAGGTTGAGGGCGGGCAGGGCGTTCTCCGGGTCAGCCAGGTTCGCGGGCAGGGCGGCGCTGGCCTGGCGGAGCTGTTCCCGCTTCAGCAGGTACTCCCGCCTGGCGGCCTCCTCGCGGTCGCGCTGGATCGCCAGGGACCAGAGGGCGACCGACGCCTCGCGGGTGGTCCGGGCAAGGTCGTTGAGGAAGAGGAACCGCTGCTGTTCACCGTGATAGGTCTCCAGCGAGACCCGGGTGTTGTAGCTGTAAAGGCCCGCCACCAGGCCGAGAAGGATGATGACCAGGAGAAAGGACTCGAGGAGCTGCCGCCGGATGGACCGGGCGGGCGGAGGCCTCCTGCCTGCCTCAGGGGGTGACGGCCGCACGGCCCAGCCCCCCTTCCTGTTCCCTGCGGGCCTCCAGGTCCTTCAGGGTGGCGGTGGTGACAAACCACACCCCGGTGTCCACCACCGGCGGCACGCTCCTGCCTTCCCGGTAGGACACCAGCAGGGCCACCCCCAGCTCGCCCATCGCCCGGGGGTTCTGCACCACGCTGCCGTAGATGACGCCCTGGCGGATGTAGTCAAGGGTCTGGGGCAGGTCATCGTAGCCCACGATGAGGACCCTACCCTGCAGCCCCCGCTCCAGCACCACCTGAGCAGCGGCCATGGCATCCAGGGCGCTGGTGCCGAACAGGACGGTGACGTCGGGGTGCTGTGTCAGGATCTGACCGGCCTTTTCCGCCGCCACGAGCCGGCTGATGTCCGAGGACTCCACCGCCACCACCTGCATCCCGGGAGCCGACCGGATGGCGTCCCGAAACCCCTGCACCCGCTGTACCTCGTTGGCGGACTGGAAGCTGCCCGTGATGATGCCCACCCGCGCCCTGCCGCCGGTAGCACGGATCATCTCCTGCCCGGCGAGGCGGCCGGAGGCGTAGTTGTCGGTGCCGACGTAGGAGATGCGCCGGCTCCCCGGCGCGTCCGTGTCCACCGTAATCACCGGGATGCCCCGGCTGACAGCCTTGTCGATCAGGGGCTTGAACTCGGCCTCGGACAGACCCTGGGTGAGAATACCGTTCACGCCGCTGACAATGGCACGGTCGAGCAGCCTCAGGTGTTCCTGGATACCGGCGCGCCCAGGGCCGGTGAACTCCAGGGTCACGCCGCGGCGCTGCGCCTCCGCCAGGGCTCCCCGGCGTACCAGGTCCCAGTAGGGGTTGCCGTATTCCTCGGCAATGAGAACAAAGTGGGGCTGCCTGGTCAGCCGCTCCATCTCCGCCGCCAGGCTCGGGGTTGAAGCGGGGCGAGACCAGCGGGCCAGAACGGCGCCGGCAAGCAGGGCCGTGACCACCAGGCCGGCCCCGAGGCCGTTGAACCAACTGCGCATCATGCATCCTCCTCAGCAGAGGGTGATTCGCGTTATTCGACGGCGTTCCCTACCGCAGCCTCGAGGCGAATCCCAAGAATACCGCTGCCGCTACTTTTTGCGGACGTCGAGCAGCACGGCCCCCATGATGATGAGACCCTTGATGATGTACTGGAAGTTGCTCTGTACGTTCATCAGCACCAGCACGTTGTTCAGCAGGCCGATAATGAAGGCGCCCACCAGGGTGCCGCCCACGGTGCCGGAGCCGCCTGCCAGGCTGGTGCCGCCGATGACGACCGCCGCGATGGCGTCCAGCTCGGCCATGTTGCCGGCGGTGGGCACGCCGCTGGCCAGCCGCGAGGCCAGCAGCAGGGCTGCGACCGCGGCCAGGAGGCCCATCAGGGCGTAGTCGAGGAAGAGGGTCCGGCGCACGTTGATGCCCGACAGGGCGGCGGCGCTGGCGTTGCCGCCGATGGCCCGGAGGTGGCGGCCGAACCGGGACCGGTTGAGTACAAAGCTGCCCGCAGCCGCCACAACGGCGAAGATGACCACCGTCATGGGCAGGCCCTCGACCGACGGGTCGCCGAGCACCCAGCCGGCCAGGGCCAGACCGGCCAGGGTCAGCGCCAGGTGAAGCCAGTTGCGGTTGGCGGAGCGCAGGTGCGTCCAGAGACCATAGGCCGCCATCACGCCGAGGGCGGCCAGCGCCGCCACGCGGGGCACGTTGGCGTTGCCCAGCTGGTAGAAGGCGTGGTTCACAATCGGCAGGGCCCGCTCCTCGGACATCACCAGGGCGAGGCCGCGGGCGATGGTCATGGTGCCCAGGGTGACGATGAAGGGCGGCAGGCCCAGACGAGTCAGGAAGAAGCCGTTCCAGGCGCCGACGAGAAGGCCGGCCGCCAGGGCCACCACGATGGCGGCAACCGCACCGCCTCCCAGCCCGAAGACCTTGGCCGCCGCCACGCCGATCAAGGCCAGCATCGAACCTACGCCCAGGTCAATGCCGCCGGTCATGATGATCAGGGTCATGCCCACGGCCAGCACGCCGTTGACGGAGACCTGAACGGCCAGGTTCATCAGGTTGTCGGGCCGTACGAATACGCCGCCCGTCAGCAAGGCGGAGACCAGGCCCATCAGCACCAGGGCCCCGAGCATGCTGTAACTGCGAAGGTTGCTGCGCGTCACCCTAAACTCCTCCCGTGGCGTACGCCATGATGCGCTCCTGGGTGGCCTCGACTCGATCAAGAACGGCGGCCGCACGCCCCTGGTGCATGACCAGGATGCGGTCGCTCATGGCCAGCAGTTCCGGCAGCTCGGACGAAATCATCAGGATGGCCACCCCCCGCGCCGCCAGCTCGCCGATGATCTGGTACACCTCCGCCTTGGCCCCGACATCGATGCCGCGGGTCGGCTCGTCCAGGATGAGAACCTTGGGGTTGGTGGCCAGCCACTTGGCCAGGACCACCTTCTGCTGGTTGCCGCCGGACAGGGTTCCGACCGGCTGTTCCAACCGCGACACCTTCACCCGCAGTTCCTGCACATACCGCCGTACCAGGGACTCCTCGGCCCGCCGGTCCACCACCCCGAGGGGGGAGAGGTCCGGCAGCGAGGCCAGGGATACGTTCTCACCAGTGCCCATTCCCAGCACCAGGCCGGTCAGCTTGCGGTCCTCGGTCACCAGCGCCAGGCCGGCGTCAATGGCCTCCCGGGGTGAACGCGGCAGTGCCTCGCAACCGCCGATGCGCACGCGGCCCCGGCACGGCCCGGGCCAGGCGCCGAACAGCGTCAGGGCCAGCTCGGTGCGCCCCGCCCCCAGCAGGCCTGCCAGCCCCAAGACCTCGCCGGCGTGCAGCTGGAAGGAGACGCCATCGACGGCGAAGGCGCCGGGGCGGTCCGGCCTCTCGGCGGACAGGCCCTCCACCTCCAGCACCGCCTCGCCCAGCCCAGCCTGCGCCTTGGGATACAGCTCGCCCAACTCTCGGCCCACCATCATCGAGACCAGTTCGTCGCGGCTCGCCTCGGCGACGCTCCGCGTGCCGACGTACTGCCCGTCGCGCAGCACCGTGACCCGGTCGGCCAGAGCAAAGATCTCCTCCAGCTTGTGGGAGATGTAGATGATGGTCACGCCATCCCGACGCAGATTCCGAATCAGGTCGAAGAGGTGCAGCACCTCGGACTGGGCAAGGGCCGAGGTCGGCTCGTCCATGATCAGGATACGGGCCTGCAAGGAGAGCGCCTTGGCGATCTCCACCAGCTGCTGCTGACCAACGCTGAGTTGGTACACCGGCGTGCGGGGGTCCAGTTCGACGCGCATCCTCGCCAGGATGGCGGCCGCCTCACGTTCCATGGCCGCCTGGTCGATGGCGCCGCGGCGCGCCGGCTCCCGGCCCAGGAAGATGTTTTCGGCAACGGAGAACTGGGGGACCAGGTTCAACTCCTGGTGAATGATGGTCACCCCTGCCTCCACCGCGTCCCGGGTGCCCCGGAAGCGGCAGACCCGCCCACCGATGCGAATTTCCCCCCCGTACTCCGGGTAGGGGTAGACCCCGCTCAGGATCTTCACCAGGGTGGATTTGCCGGCGCCGTTCTCCCCCAGCAGGGCGAGGACCTCCCCCCGCTCGGCGGAGACGCTGACCCGCTCCAGGGCCAGGACGCCCGGAAACTCCTTGCTGATCTCGGCCATCTCCAGGAGGCTCATGGCTTCACCTCACAGTTTCGGGGCGGCGGGCCGTCCTGGACGTGCGCGCCGCCCCGGCTTCACCGTAGAGCTCTCCTTACTTCTTCAACTCGGGCCAGCGGTAGGTCATGGTGTCCACGTTGGCCTTGTCGATGAGCTGGATCGGGGTGAGCTGCACCTTCACGCTGCCAACGGCGGTATCGCCGTTGACGGCCTGTCCCCTGGCCAGGGCGAGGGCCGCGCGATAGGACGCCAGGCCTAGCTCGATGGGCTTCTTGTCCACGTCGGCCGTCAGCTCGCCGGCGATGATGGACTGGCAGGCATCCAGATCGGCGTCGGAGCCGATGACCAGCACCTTGCCGGCCAGGCCGCGCTTCTTCAGGGCCTGCACGGCGCCCATGGCCATGCCGGAGTTGTTGGCCAGGATACCCTGGATGTCGTTCTTCTCTTTGGTCAGGACGTTCTCGACGGTGGCCATGGCCAGGTCGCGGGCCCAGCTCTTATGAGCCTGGTCGGCGACGATCTGAATGCCCGGGTGCTGGCTGAGAACTTCCTTGTTGCCCGCGGTGATGTCCCGGGCCACGCCGTTGCCGGCCTCGCCCTCCAGGATGATCACCTTGCCCTTGCCGCCCAGCTTGTCCGCCAGGTACCTGGCCTGTTCCTGACCCACCTTCTTGGAGTCGGCGGTAACGTAGAGGGCCACGTCCGAGGTATTCTCGGGCAGGCGGTCCATGGCCACGACGGGCACGTTCTTCGCCTTGGCCTTGGCCACCAGGTTGGCGGCGGCGCCGGTGTTGACGGAGTGGAGGACCAGGGCCTGGATGCCCTGAGACAGCAGGTTCTCGACGTCCCCGAGCTGCTTCTCCTCCTTGTTGTCGGCGGACACCCAGACGATGTCCACGCCGTCCTTGGCGGCCTGCTCCTCAATGGCCTTTTTCATGAAGCTGTAGACCGACTCTTGCATGGTGGCCACGCTGACGCCGATTTTGAAGCGCTTCTCGGCCGTCGGAGCCTGGGTCGTGGGGGTGGTCACGGGAGCCTTGCTGCAGCCGGCCGCCACGGACGTGACCAGCAGCGCCGCCATGACCAGGGCGGTCAGGCGAAGGGACAAACGCCTCATCTTCCAGTTCCTCCTCGGGGAATGGACTTGCGGTACGGCGCCGTTTCAAGCCGTCGTCCGCCGTATCCACCTTAGCAGAAGGGGGCGTTCCGGACTCAGGAGCGGATTGCCAACCATCTTCACTCCTTTGCGCAAAAAAACCGACCCCGCCGTCGGGCGGGGCCGGGGTAGCACTTTCTTGTCTAGACCTCCATGATGATCGGCAGGATCATCGGCCGGCGGCGGGTCTTATCATAGAGGAACTTGCCCAGGGCGTCCCGGACGTTGTTCTTGATGGTCGACCACTCTGTGATGTGGCGCGCCTCACAGTCGTCCAGAGCCTCCTTGACCCTGATCCTGGCTTCCTCCATCAGGGCCTCGGACTCGCGGACGTAGACGAAGCCGCGGGTCACCACGTCCGGCCCGGAGACAACCATGCCGGAACTCTTGTCCAGGGCCACGACGATGATGAGGATGCCGTCCTGGCTGAGCTGCTTGCGGTCACGCAGGACGATGTTACCCACGTCGCCGACCCCCAGCCCGTCCACCAGGGTCTGGCCGGCCGTCACCTTGCCGACGATGGCGGCGGAGTCCTGGCTGAACTCAAACACCGTGCCGTTCTCGCCGATCAGGATGTTCGGCCGCGGCACACCCGTGGCCTCGGCCAGCTGGGCGTGGTGGATCAGCATGCGGTACTCGCCGTGCACCGGCACAAAGTACTTGGGCCGGATCAGGTTGAGCATCAGCTTTTGCTCTTCCTGGCTGGCGTGCCCGGACACATGGACCAGCATCTTGGGCGGGTAGATCACCGTGGCGCCGCGCTTGTACAGGTTGTTGATGGTGCGCGACACCATCTTCTCGTTGCCGGGAACCGGCGTGGCGGCGATGAGCACCGTGTCGCCGTGGATAATCTCCACCCGCTTGTGCTCGGAGACGGACATGCGGGTCAGGGCCGACATCGGCTCGCCCTGGCTGCCGGTGGTCAACAAGGTCAGCTGGTTGGCGGGGAAGCGGTCCATCTCTTCCACTTCCACCAGGGTGCCTTCCGGAATGCGCAGGTAGCCCAACTCTTGGGCCACCGCCACGGTGTTTTCCATGCTCCGCCCCACCACAGCCACCTTGCGGTTGAACTTGTAGGAGGAGTCGATGACCTGCTGCATGCGGTGCACGTTGGAGGCGAAGGTCGCCACCAGCACGCGGCCCTCGGCCTTGCCGATGATCTCGTCCAGTGCCGGCCTCACCACGCGCTCGGAGGGCGTGAAGCCGGGGCGCTCGGCATTCGTGCTGTCGGCCAGGAGAACCAGGACGCCCTGATTGCCCAGCTCGGCCAGCTTCTGAAAGTCGGCCGGCTGCCCGTCAACCGGGGTGTGGTCGAACTTGAAGTCGCCGGTGTGCACCACGGTGCCGGCGGGGGTGTGCAGAGCCAGCGAGACGGCGTCCGGAATGGAGTGGTTCACCCGGACGAAGTCAATCGTGAAGGGACCCACCTTGATGGTCTCGCCGGGCTTGACACTTCGGGAACCCTCCGGCATGACCAGGCCGTGCTCGGTTAGCTTGCCCTCTACCAGCCCCAGCGTCAGGGGCGTGCCGAAGACCGGGATGTCCAGCTGCTTGAGCAAGTAGGAGACACCACCGATGTGGTCCTCGTGCCCGTGGGTCAGAACCACGCCGCGCACCTTGTCCTTGTTCTCCAGCAGGAACGTGATATCGGGGATGACGATGTCAATGCCCAGCAGTTCCTCTTCCGGGAAGGCCAGGCCGGCGTCCACCACGACCATGTCATTCTCGTAGCGAATGACGGTCATGTTCTTGCCGATCTCGCCCAGACCGCCCAGGGGTATCACCTGAAGCTTGCGAGCCACCTCCGCCGGCTTCTGTGCCCGTCCCTTGCCGGTCCGGCGGCCGGCGACACTGCCGGTGTTGCCGGCGTTATTGTCCTCAGGCCTCACGGGTACGGATCCGGTCGCGTCCCGCCGCGCCGGGCCCTGCGGCTCCGACCGGCGTCCACCGCCCTGCTGGCGGCGACCTCCCTGGCCGGACTGGCCGGACTGGCCGGACTGGCCAGACTGCCCGGACTGCCCGGACTGGCTGCGCTGTCCCGTCTTGGCTGCAGCCTTGCCGCCGGCCGCAGCCGGCGCTGCAGGATTCGGGGACTTGCCTTCGCGGCTGTTATTGCCGTCGCGGCCGTTCTTGGCGGCTTGTCCGCCCTGGCCCCGACCGCCGCCGCGGCGGGGGCGCTGCCCCTCGGCCGTGGCCGGCTGGCCCACCCCGCTGCTGCGGGGCTGCCCGGGCGTCTGCCCAGGCGCTGTCAAATTGGTAATCTCGGTCACATTACACCTCCAGAAATCAGGCGCACAGAAACAAAGGACCTCGGAACCGGCCGTCCGCCCAATCCATGGCCGTTTCCGAGCGCCCTGGGGTTGCTAAACAAATCCCGCGCGCTCACTCTTCCCTGTATTATATCCCATTGGCTGGTAGAGCACAAGGAAAAGCGCGGCGATTTCGCAATCGCCGCGCTTCAGACGTTCTGCTGGCACAGAAGATCCCGGTTCTGCCTCACTCCGCCAGGGCCACGTCGGACTCCAGCAGGGCCTGACGAATCCGGCCCATCTCCTCCGGCGTCGGCTCCACGAGGGGCAGCCGCGGGCCGCCCACCGGGAAGCCCACCATGTCCAGCGCCGCCTTGAGGGGCGTGGGGTTCGTGGTGATGAACAGCCCCTTGAAGACCGGCATCAGGTGCTGGTGCAGGGCGGCGGCCCGGGCCACGTCGCCCGCCAGGTAGGCCTCGATCATGGCCTTCATCTCCCGCCCCACCACGTGGGCGGTCACCGAGACGACGCCGTACCCGCCCACCGCCAGGTGGGGCAGGGTCAGGGCGTCCTCCCCGGTGTAGACCAGGAAATTCTCCGGCGCCTTGCGGGCGATCTCCGTCACCATGCCCAGGTCGCCGGCCGACTCCTTGATGCCGGCGATGTTCTCCACATCCGCCGCCAGGCGCAGCGTGGTGGCAGGAAGCATGTTGGTGCCCGTGCGCGACGGGATATTGTACATGAGCACCGGCAGCCCGGTGGATTCGGCCACGGTCCGGAAGTGGCGGTACAGGCCCTCCGGGGAGGGTCGGTTGTAGTAGGGGACCACCAGCAGCAGGCCGCTGACCCCTACCTCCTCCGCCTCCCGCGACAGCTCCACGGACCCGGCGGTGCTGTTGCTGCCCGTGCCGGCGATGACCGGGACCCGGTCGCCCACCGCCTCCACCACGGCCTCGAAGAGCCGGAGCTTCTCCCCGTGGGAGAGGGCCGGCGACTCGCCGGTGGTGCCGGCCACCACCAGGCCGTCGGAACCGCTCTCCACCAGGCGAACAGCCAGGGCCCTGGCCTGATCATAGTCCAGGCTGCCGTCCGGCTTGAAGGGCGTCGCCATGGCGGTTAGGAGCCGTCCCCAGTTGACTTTCCGCGTCATCGCTCTCCATCTCCTTGCCCCTGGTGGGGCCTCTGCTGGCGTTCCTGTCGGACCCCTATACGTGGCCGGCCTATGCGCGGCCGGCCTTTACCGGTTCAATTCAAACTGCTGGTGCAGGGCCCGGACGGCCCTCTCCATGTCCTCGGTCCTGACCAGGCAGGAAATGGTGATGTGGGAGTCTGCGGTCTGCAGAATCTTGACGCCGGCGCCGCGCAGGGCCTCCACCACGTTGGCCATGACGCCCGGCACGCCGCGCATGCCGGTGCCCACCACGGAAACCTTGGCGCACCCCCGCTGAATCTTGGGCTTGAGACCCAGGGAGGTCAGCACCCGCTCCGCCCGGTCCGCCAGCCGCTCCGGAATGGCGAAGGACTTCTGCTCCGGCGACACGTTGATCAGGTCCACGCTGATGCCGGCATCGGCCAGCGAGCGGAAGATTTCGACCTCCAGGTCCGCTTCGTCCTCCTGGTCGGGGGTCGCGACCACCACCCGGGCCATGGCCGGGATGTGGGTGACGCCGGTGATGATGCGGTCCAGGCGCACCTCCGGGAAGGCGGCGGTGGCCTCGATGGAGTAGGTGACCAGGGTGCCGGGGGATTCGTCGAAGGTGGACTTCACCCGGAGAGGCACCCCGCGCCGCATGGCGATCTCCACGGCCCGGGGATGGATGACCTTGGCCCCCTGATGGGCCATCTGGACGATCTCGTCGTAGGTGGTCACGTCGATGGTCCGGGCCTCGGGCACGATGCGCGGATCAGCCGTCTTGATGCCGTCCACGTCGGTATAGATCTCCACCACCTCCGCCCGCAAGGCCGCCCCCAGGGCCGCCGCCGACGTGTCGGACCCGCCGCGGCCCAGGGTGGCGATCTCACCGGCCTCCGTCCACCCCTGGAACCCGGCTACTACAGGCACCTTGCCCTCTTTCATCTCCTGGATCATGTGCTCCGGGTTGACCCGCAGGATGCTGGCGTTGCCGAAATTCTTATCGACGACAATGCCTGCCTGCCCGCCGGTGAAGGCGACGGCCGGGACCCCCTGGGCCAGCAGGGTGTTGGTCATGATCACCGCGGAAATAAGCTCGCCGCAGCCGATGAGCATATCCATCTCCCGCGGGTTGGTCTCCTTGTAGATGGAAGTGGCCATCTGGATGAAGGTATCCGTCGCATAGGGGTCACCCGCCCGGCCCATGGCCGACACCACCACCACGGGCGTGTACCCCTCGTCCAGGGCGTGCTGCACCCGGGACGTTACCTGGGCCCTCCGCTCGGCGGTGGCCACGGAGGTCCCGCCGAACTTCTGAACAATGATGCGCATGCTACCGGGCCCCCTGAATCAAACCGTTGCGGATCAGGTACTCGGCAATCTGCACGGCGTTGGTCGCCGCGCCCTTGCGCAGGTTGTCGGCCACCACCCACAGCCACAGGCCGCTCTGCGAGGAGGTGTCCTCACGGACGCGGCCGACGAAGACCTCGTCCCGGCCGGCCACCTCTACGGCCGTGGGATACTGGCCCTTGGCCGGGTCGTCCACCAGGACCACGCCGGGCGCCCGGCGCAGAATGTCCCGCGCCTCGTCCGCCGTCAGCTTGCGCTCCGTCTCAACCAGCACCGACTCGGAGTGGCTGATGAAGACGGGGACGCGCACGGCGGTGGCCGAGACGGCCAGGTCCGGCAGGCCCATGATCTTGCGGGTCTCGCCCAGGAACTTGACCTCTTCCCCGGTGTAGCCGCCGGGGCCGAAGCTGTCGCATTGGGGCAGGACGTTGTAGGCGATCTGACGGGGGTAGATGCTGCGGGGGAAGTCCTCGCCCGGGTGGGCCATCCAGGCCTCGTACCCCTCCCCCTCGCCGGCGAGGGCCCGGTGCCCGAAGGCCCTGCCCTGCGCCGCCAGCTCATCCATGGCATCGCGGCCGGTGCCGGACACAGACTGGTAGGAGGAGACCACGACGCGCTTGAGACCGGCGGCATCGTGCAGGGGCTTTAGGGGGACCACCATCTGGATGGTGGAGCAGTTGGGGCTGGCGATGATGCCCTTGTGCCCGCGGATGGCCTCGCCGTTGACTTCGGGCACCACCAGGGGAATATCCTTTTCCATGCGGAAGACACTGGCCTTGTCGATGACCACGGCGCCGGCCCGCACCGCCACCGGAGCCCAGACCTTGCTGGCCTCGTTGCCGGCGGCAAAGAAGCAAATGTCGACGTCGCGGAAGGCCTCCTTGGAGACCTCCTCCACGGTCAGCTCCTCGCCCCGGAAGGTGAATTTGTGCCCGGCGGAACGTGATGTAGCGAGCAGTTTCAGTTCGCTGACGGGGAAGTTGCGGTCCACCAGGACCCGCAGCAATTCCTGACCGACGGCGCCGGCCGCGCCGAGTAAGGCAACGCGATAGGAACTCATGGGCGATCCCTCCGGGGTGGTGATATGGGGTCCGACCCCGGAGTCGGCCGGCGGTCGGCCCTGACAGGTCCAACACCGCCCCTAGCTTCGGGGTATGAGAATCGGTTGAAGCTGGCGGCCTTCCAGGGCCGCCAGAACGGTCTCGGCAATCAGGGTCATATCGGCGTCCAAGCTGGTGGGCTTCGCCTGCGGGTTATCTTGCCCGAAGGGCACGAAGAAGACGTTCTTCGCCGCCAGCAGGCGCGCCAGGTTGGCCGCATTGAGGCTCAGCCCGTCGTTGGTGCTGATGGCCAGCACCACCGGCCGGCCGTTGCGCAGGGTCGCCTTGGCCGCCATCAGGACCGGCGAGTCGTTGATGGCGTTGGCGAACTTGGCCAGGGTGGTGCCGGTGCAGGGCAGGACTACCATACAGTCTAACGGCTGAGAGGGGCCAAGGGGTTCGGCCTCGGGAATGGTCGTGATGGGGGTCCTGCCGGTCAGGGCGGCCACCTGCTCAGCCAGGGTCTGTCCGTCGCCGAACCGGGTCTCCGTGGTCATGACGCTGGTGGAGAAGACGGGTACCAGGGACGCCCCTTCCGCCAGCAGCCGCTGCATGGCGTCCAGGGCCCGCAGCCGGTTGTGGTGGGAGGCGGTAATGCCAAACCCAATGATCTTGCCCGACAGTCGCACGGGCGCCCTCCCCCTTCCTACCGGCCTACCAGAGACCGGCTCTCGAGGGTTCGGACGACCAGTCCGGCCACGTAGCGGCCGGCTGATTGGGGCGCCACCTTGCCCGGCAGGCCGGGGGCCAGCACCGCCTGCAGGCCCCGCTCCCCGGCCCTGACGAAGTCCACGCCGCCGGGGGCGCTGGCCAGGTCGATGACCACGGCCTCCGCCGGCAGGGCTTCCAGGTTGCGGCCGAAGAGTACGGGGGCGGGAACGGTGTTGAACACCACCTGCGCCCCGGGCAGGGTCCGCTCCAGGTCGGCAAAGGGAACGGCCTGATGGCCGTGCGCCTGGGCCCGGGCCAGGGCCGAGGGTTTGCGGGCAGCAACGGTGGTCCGGGCGCCCAGCCCGCGAAGCATGAGGGCCAGGATCTCGCCGGTGCGACCGAACCCCAGGATGAAGCAGCGGCTGCCGAACAGGGTGAAGGGCGTGCGCTCCATCGCCATGGCGATGGCCCCTTCCGCCGACGGAATGGCGTTGAGCAGGGCGAAGTCGTCCTCCTCGCGATATTCCACCAGCTCCACCCCGGCCTCGCGGCAGAGGCGCCGCAGGGGCTCGTTGGCGATTCCGATGAGGAAGACCGCGCCGGGTTCAAGGCCCGCCAGGTCTTCCCGGCTAAGTACGATCGGCTCCAGGCCTGCCGTCACCCAGATGGCCCCTGTGGCCGTGGCGCCCTGCACCGGGCCAACCACGGCCGAGGCCCCCGCCAGGGCCTCCGCCGGCGATGCCGCCGCCGTCAGCCCCGGCTCGCCCTGCCAGCCGCCGGGGAGCCGCAGCCCGAAGACCCGGACCTCGTGCCCCTCCGCGGCCAGCACGCGCGCCGCCTCCCACTGGCGGGCGTCGCCTCCCAACACCGCTATGCGCACCGAACCCTTCCCTCCCAGCCGTCCTTACCTCGCTGGCCAGTATATTCGCGCCGGCGAGGGGTTGACTGCGGGAAATCGGTTCGGGGCGACCGGCACCTGCCTGGTCGGCCGCCGCCCCCCTGGACGACCGCCGCCCCCCCTGGGACGGCCGGGGTCAGTCGTCGAGGAGGTCCTCCAGGTCATAGACCACACGCCCGGCCT
>CALMNP010000012.1 GCA_937868875.1 uncultured Bacillota bacterium
GGCTGAAGCCAGGGGCTTTACGGCGATGTTTGGTAAGCGGCGTCTGGGACAAGCGTACGATGATGGGTCCCAGACGGCACCGGTCGAAAGGAGCCCCGGCATGAAGAAGGTTTTCTCCGGCGTACAGCCGAGCGGTACCCTGACTATTGCCAACTACCTCGGCGCCATGCGCCAGTTCGTGGCCCTGCAGCACGAGGCCGAATGCTACTTCTGCGTGGTGGACCTGCACGCCCTGACCGTGCCCCAGGACCCTGCGGCCCTGCGCCGGCAGACCCTGGACGTGGCGGCCCTGTACGTGGCCGTGGGCCTCGATCCGAAGAAGGTCACGCTCTTCGTCCAGTCCCATGTGCCCGCTCACTCTGAACTGGCCTGGCTGCTGCAGTGCCAGTCCTACTTTGGCGAGCTGCGGCGCATGACCCAATTCAAGGAGAAGTCCCAGGGACAGGAGAGCGTCAGCACGGGCCTTTTCACCTACCCGACGTTGATGGCCGCCGATATCCTGCTCTACCAGACGGACGAGGTGCCGGTGGGCGAGGACCAGAAGCAGCACGTGGAACTGACCCGGGACATCGCCCAGCGCTTCAACCACCGCTACAGCGAGACGTTCCGCGTTCCGGAGCCGGTCATTCCCGAGGTGGGCGCCCGCATCATGAGTCTGGACGACCCCACCAAGAAGATGAGCAAGTCCAGCACGGTGGCAGGCAGCTACATCTCCCTGCTGGACGAGCCCAATACAGCACGAAAAAAGATCATGCGAGCCGTCACCGACTCGGGCAGCGAGGTGCGCCACGACCCGGAGACGAAGCCCGCCGTCAGCAACCTGATGGAGATGTACAGCATCCTGTCCAACCTGTCCCTGGAGGCGGTGCGGGCCCGATACGAGGGCCAGGGCTACGGTCCGTTCAAGAAGGACCTGGCGGAATTGGTGGTGACCGCCCTGGAGCCCATCCAGAAGCGGTACAGCGAGCTGCGCACCTCCGGTGAACTGGAGGCCATCCTGGCGGACGGCGCGGCCAGGGCCCGGACCGCGGCCGCCCCTACTCTGCGCATCGTGCAGGAGCGCCTGGGACTTCAGCCGGCCCGCTGAGACTTCGGTCAGATTCCCACCGTCATACGGCAGCAGGCCCGGGATCATTCCCGGGCCTGCTGATTTTGCCTGCAAGGCCCGCCGACCGCACCTCCGGGCCAAGTGAACATAACATGGAACAGACCCGCCCATCCCGCAACGAGGAGTGTGATAATGGATGGCTTCTGCTCAAGGGCCTCTGGCTTTTCCCAAGGGCGCTGCTTACGGGGCGCCGATGGCTGCTCAGGGCTACCCCTACGCCGCGCCGGGGGCGTTCGCCGGATTCGGCGCCATGCCGTTTGGCGCCATGCCCTTTGGTTATGGTGCGATGCCCTACGGCTACGGCGCGGCACCCTACAACTTCTTCAGCCCGTTCGGCATCTCGAAGGCCCCTGGAGCCGCGGGCTACACCATGCCCTTCGGGGTCTGGGGCAAGGATCCGTACGGGGTGTAACGTCCACCTCTTTCAGGGGGCTTCCCGCCCCCCTACATCAAACGGAACCGGCGTCCATAGGGGTGGCCCCGCCCACGGGCCGGGCCGTTGCGTCCTGTGCCCGGGAGCTCAGGCGGACCAGCCGCATGGCGTTGAGGATCACCAGCAGGACGCTGGCCTCGTGGATCAGCATGCCGCCGGCCAGAAAGACCGAGCCCTGAAGCACCCCGGCCAGGAGCAGCAACACCACAGCCACGGCGAACACCAGGTTCTGCCGCATGATCCGGACGGTGGCGCGGCTGATGCGTATGCCTTCGGCCAGGCGATCCAGCCGGTCGGACAGGATCACCATGTCGGCCGTTTCCATGGCCGCGTCCGTGCCGCTCCCCCCCATGGCCACCCCGAGGTCGGCAGCCGCCAAGGAAGGGGCGTCGTTGACCCCGTCGCCGACCATGGCGATGGGTCGTCCCGTGCTGTCCCGATATCCTCGCAAGAGCCGCACCTTGTCCTCCGGCAGCAGGGCGGCATGAACCTGGTCCACTCCCACCTCTTTCGCTACCGACGCGGCCGCGGCCGCATGGTCACCCGTCAGCATCACAATCTGCTGAATCCCTTCCTGCCGCAGCGAGGCAACGGACTCAGGCGCTTCGGGACGCACCGGGTCGGCCACCAGGAGGACGCCGACCACGCGGTCGCCCAGGGCCACCAGCACCGCCGTCTCCCCGCGCGCTTCCTCCTCCGCCGCGTACTGCTCCACCTCTGCGGGAACCGCGATGCCATGCCGGGCCATGAGCCGCCAGCTGCCTGCCAGGACGAGGCCGCTCCCGCCCGCCAGCCTTGCCTCCACCCCGAGGCCCGGCCTCACCTCGAATGCCTCGATTTCAGGCGGCGCGATGCCGTCTCGCTCGGCCCGCCGCAGGATGGCTCGGGCCAGATGGTGCTCAGACCGGAGTTCGGCACCGGACGCCAGCCGGATCAGCTCGGATTCCTCCAGTCTAAAGGAACGCAGGGCGGTGACTTCGGGCCGCCCCTGGGTCAGGGTGCCGGTCTTGTCAAAGGCGACGGCCGCCACCCGGGCCGCCCGCTCCAGGGCCTCGCCGCCCTTCAGCAGCACCCCCCGCCGGGCCGCCGCGCCGATCCCTGCCACCACCGCCACAGGGGTGGCTATGACCAGGGCCCCGGGGCAGGCGATGACCAGCAGGGTCAAGGCCTTTTCGATGTCGCGGGTGACGAGGTACACCAGCACGGCCAGGGCCATGGCGGCAGGCGTGTAGTAGCGGGCGAAGCGGTCCACGAAGCGCTGGGTCGGTGCCTTCGCGTCCTGGGCCTCCTCCACCAGTTGCAGGACGCGGGAGAAGGTCGTCTCGCTCCCGACCCGGTCTGCCCGCACCTCGAGGTAGCCCACCTCCAGGACCGAGCCGCTGAAGAGCGGCTGGCCGGGCTCCCGTTGGACAGGCACTGACTCGCCGGTGATGGCCGCCTGGTTCACGAGGCCGTGTCCCGCCAGGACCAGTCCGTCCACGGCGATGCGCTCCCCCGAACGGACCAGGACGGTGTCCCCGGCGGCCACTTCTTCGGCCGGAACCTCAAGTTCCGCCCCGCTCCGGCGAACTACGGCCCGGTCCGGCGCCAGGCTCATGAGCTTCTGCAAGGAGGACCTGGTCTTGCCCAGTGTGTAGGCCTCCAGGGTCCCTCCCAGTTGGAACAGAAAGGTGACGGCGGCCGCCTCCCAGTACTCGCCGATCACTAGAGCCCCAATCGTGGCCACGGTGACCAGCAGTTCGATGCCGATCACCCTGTAGCGGAGGCTGTAAACCGCCCGATGGGCAATGGGCAGTCCGGCAACGGCGGCGGCGGCCGCCATGAGGATCTGCCCCCCACCCCCCCAGCTCCAGAGCCAGGCGGCTGCGATCAGGCCTCCGCTGATCAGCAGGTGTAGGATTCGGCGATCGCGTTTCATGGCGGTCAGGCCCGCGAGACCACGGGGTAGCCCAGGTCGCCGAGCACCTTGCCGAGCTGGTCGGCGGACACCTGGCCCTCGTCGAATGTAACCTTAACCTTGCTGGCGTTGAACAAAACGCTCGCCTGGGAGACGCCGGGGCGCTGGGCCATGGTGCGCTCAATCTTGGCAATGCAGCTGGGGCAGGTTAGAGGCTGGAGCTGAAACGATACGGTACGCATGGAACACCCTCCTTGGGCCGCCCGAGGCGGCGATCGTTCCTTTGTGTCGACTTCAGACTAGAACAAAGCTGTCGACCGTTCCTTGACGCCGGTCAAGAATGCGTTTTCCGTCATTTTGCGTTCCGGGATGGACCCTCAACCTCCTCAGGCTGTGAACCACGTCACAGAATGGCCGTCGCCGGTTGTGGTACGCTGGTGCCAAATGGTGCGGGAGGTGACCGCCGTGTCCGAAATGGGAACGAGCCGCGGCTGCGATCACCCGGTCGGCGACCGGGGCCTGAAGGCCTGCGTGGCGGGCGTCCCGCTCTTTCAGGGTCTGTCTCCGGCGCATCTCCTGAGCATCCAGGAAACCGCACAAGCCCGTCAGTTCCGCCGCGGCGAGTTCCTGCAGCGGGTGGGGGAGCCGGTTCGGCACCTGCACATCCTGCATCTGGGGCGGGCGCGGGTCTTTACCGCCACGCCCGAGGGCCGTGAGCACGTACTGAGGCTGCTGCAGCCCGGCGACGTGCTGGGCGAACTGGGTCTGTTCCGGCAGGTGCCGTCGCAGACGTCGGCGCAGGCTCTGGACGACGTGACTGCCTGCGAACTCAGCCGGGAGGACCTGGAGCGGGTCATCCAGCGCCACCCGGAGATAGCCCTCAGCCTCCTGAGCGTGCTCAGCCGTCGCCTGGAAGAGGCCGAACAGGCCGTGGCCGGACTTGGGCTGCTGGATGTGGAGCAACGCCTGGCCGGCTTCCTGCTGGACCTGGCTGCCGTCGCCCCTGGAACGGGCGGCCCACCGACCGTAGAGTTGCCCGCCAGCCGCAGCCAGGTGGCCTTGCTGCTGGGCACCAGTCAGGAGACGTTAAGCCGCAGGCTGACAGCCTTTCAGCGCCGGGGCTGGATTCGGCCTGTGGGGCGCCGGACGCTGATTCTCACGGACCGACAGGCTCTGGTCGGCGCCGCCGGGCGCAGCTGAGGAAGATGCCCGCGGGCCGCCGAAACGAAGGGAGGGTCCGCTTGTGAGGACCCTCCCTCTGTGCGCCCTTGGTGGTCTCTAGAGCGTCTGCAGCAGCTTGTCGCGGTCGACCACCACCAGGCCGTCGGGTCCGGAGGCAACGCAGCCGTCCTGGCGGAAGCCGGAGAGCACCCGGCTCACCGCTTCGCGGCTGGCTCCCACCATGCCGGCGATTTCCTGGTGGGTCAGGTGGATGCGCCGGTGACCAAGCAGGCAGGAGTCTCGGTAACGGCAATTCTCCTTCTCCAGGAGCTTCAGCAGGGCTAGGGCCACGCGCCCCTGCAGGTCGCGCCCAGCCAGGTCCCGCAGCCGCGACTGCAGGTCCCGAAGCTGCTCGGCTAGCAGGGAGGAGTACCTCAGGGCGAACTCGCCGTGGCGCAGCATGAGTTCCTGAACGTCACGGCGGCTGACCAGAACGGTCTCACAGTCGTGGATGGCCTGTGCCGTCGCCGGGTAGGTCTCCTGTTCCTCGAACCCGACATGGGGGAACAGATCACCCGCCACCAGGATGTTGAGGACGTGCTCGCGGCCGTCGTCCCCCAGGCCGTAGGCCTTGACGGCGCCGGCCCGGAGGAAGAAGAGCCAGTGAACCGGGTCCCCTTCGTGAAACAGCGTCTCCCCCGCGCCGTAGCGCCGTTCCCGGAGCAGGGGAAGCAGCAAGTCCAGGCCCTCGTCGCCGAGAGCCTGGAACAGCGGGGTGCATTTCAGTTCCTCGGCCAGGCGGCCGGGTTCGGTCCGAACCGCCAGATGCTGCCTGCACTGCGATGCCATGGGCGTCCCTCCGCCAGAGCGGTCTGCCTGACCGGTGGTGATGTCACCTACCAGGGTAAGGGGGACCGGAGGGCGGGACTGTGACCCAGGTCACAGTGCAGGCAGAAATGGGGTTTTACCCCACCGATTAATCGGCAATCGAGCGAGCGGCGGCCGTGGCCGGCAACTCCCGGGCCGGCACCTCGGCCCGTCGCAGGTTGAGGGCTCCTTTGACCACCACCGCCAGCAGGTAGAGCACACCGGCGATGAACACGACGTCTGCGGGGAAGCGCAGCCAGGTCAGGGTCTGGACCGCCGGGGAGCCCACAAAGGCCATGCTCCGGCCGAACCAGGCTCCTTTGTCAAAGACGGCGGCCATTTGCAGGAAGCCCACGGGCAGCAGGTCCAGGACCAGCATCATCACCAGCCCGACGTTGAGCAGCCAGAAGGAGCGGTTCAGCCACTTCTCGTCCCAGGCCTTGGAGCGAACCACGGTCCGCATGGCGAAGAGCATCAGGCCGATGGCCAACATGCCGTAGGTGCCCATCATGGCGGCGTGGCCGTGAGCCGGGGTCAGGTAGGTGCCGTGCTCATAGTAGTTGACGATGGGCAGGTTCGTCAGGAAACCGAGGACGCCGGCGCCCAGGAAGTTCCAGACCGAGGTGGCCATCAGGAAGCGTATCGGCATGCGGTAGGCGAAGCCCTCGCCCACCGTCTGCAGCATCTGCCCCTGCTCCACCACTTCGAAGACCAACAGCGTCAGAGGGATCGTCTCCAGGGCCGAGAAGACGGCGCCCAGGGCCATCCAGATCATCGGCGCGCCGGTGTAGTAGTAGTGATGGCCGACGCCGATGAGGCCCGTGCCAATGACCAGCATCAGCGTAAAATATGTGGCGCGCGTGGCGGTGCGCTCGCGGACCAGGCCCATGTTTACGAGCAGGTAAGAGATGGCCACCACGGCAAAGAACTCGAACATCGCCTCCACCCACTGGTGGACGATGAACCAGCGCCACATGTCGGCCACGGTGAAGTTGCTGTTGGGGTCGAATAGCAGGCCGAAGCCGTAGAAGCCGGGGATGGAGATGGCCGAGTAGAGCAGCAGGTGCGACAGACTGCCGCGGTCCGGGTCGTTCTTCAAGCGGTAGACCAGGGCGCGGAAGACGATGAACAGCCAGATGACCATGCCCGCCAGCAACAGCGCCTGCCAGACGCGGCCCAGTTCGACGTACTCCCAGCCCTGGCTGCCCAGGTAGAACCAGAGCTTGCCCAGATAGCCCTTGATGCCCAGCCACTCGCCCGCCAGGCTGCCCACGGCCACCACCACAACGGCCCAGAACAGCAGGTCCACCAGCAGGCCCTGCCGCTTCGGCTCCGTGCCGCCCACCAGGGGGGCGATGAAGATGCCCGTGCCCAGCCAGGCCGTGGCCACCCAGAAGACGGCCAGCTGCAGGTGCCAGGAGCGTGAGACGTTGAAGGGCACCAGATTCTGCAGAGGCAGTCCGAAGAAGGACTTATCGACGAAGTAGTGAGCCGACAGGGCCCCCACCAGCGTCTGCACCAGGAAGAGGCCGGCCACCACCACGAAGAACTTGGCGGTTTTGACCTGGCTCGGGGTCAGGGCCACCTCGTGCAGAGGCGGAAGGTGACTGACGTCCAGGTCGTCGTCCGCCGCAGCCAGGTTGAAGCGCCGGTAGAGGAAGAGAATGGCGCCCAGCAGCAGGAAGAGGATGCCCACGCTGGCAGCGCTCCAGATGATGACGGGGCGGGCCGGGACGTTGCCCGCGTCCTCATCGTGGGGCCAGTTGTTGGTGTAGGAGTAGCCGAGGCCGGGCCGGTTGGCGGCCGCGGACCAGGCGGACCAGGCGAAGAAGTCACTTAGCTGCTCCGTCTGCGTCTTGGCGGACAGCCACTGGTCGTCGGCGGTCCGCTGCGACTCCTGGATGCCGTTCGGCAGGCCTGCGTCCGGGTCTCCCCTGGTCAGCCTGTCCCTGTACTCGGCAGCCAGCCGGGTATATACGGCGGCCTCCGCCTCGGACAGGGTCAAGGTCTGCGTGTCGGGGTTGTAGCGATTGGTCTTGAGGTCTTCCTTGACCAGGCGGGCCACCGCCGCCTGCTGGTCCTGGTCCAGCTCTGCGTAGGCCTCGCCGTACCGCTGCCGGGCGTACTCGTCCTGGAGCGCCAGGGACTGTTTGTGCAGGTACTCGGCGGTAAAGTCAGGGCCCAGGTAGGCCCCGTGGCCGAAGATGCTGCCGTAATCCATCAGGCCGTACTTCAGGAAGACGGCCTGTCCGCCCTGAACGTCCTTGCCCGTGTAGAGCACCTGGCCCAGGGGGTCGACCACCCGTGCGGGCACGGGCGGCTTGCCGTCGTAGGTGGACTTGACGCCGAAGATGAGTCCGGACAGGGCGACGATCGTCACGAAGATGAGTCCCTGGAGCCAACCGCGAGAGAGTTTCATGCTGGGCCCTCCTTGCTGTTGTGCCACCCGGCGGCGCGCTTCTCCATATAGAGGGTATCGGAGCGAGGCCCGCCGCGCAGTGACCCACACCACGCGCGCCTTGTGAC
>CALMNP010000013.1 GCA_937868875.1 uncultured Bacillota bacterium
CTGATGAGCGCCGCCCTGGCCCCCAGCGTGTCGGCCCTGCCGCCGCGGCGGCAGGCGGTGCTGGCCTTCTGGCTCACGGACGAGACCTTTGTGGCCGCCAGCACGGAGTTGGAGGGCCGCCCCACGTCCGGCGCCTTCCTGGCGGGGCTCTTTTGGACCTCCCACCTGGGCTGGGTTCTGGCCACGGTGGGCGGCGCCTGGCTGGGCGGCCGCCTCGCCTGGCTCTCCCATTGGGGACTGGACTTCGCCCTGCCGGCCATGTTCATCGCCCTGCTGGTCATGCAGCTGAACGAGAGAAGGCACCTGGCAGTGGCCCTGATGGCCGCGCTGCTCTCGGTGCTGGGAGCGGTCTACCTGCCCGCCAACTACAACGTGCTGACCGCAACGGTGCTGGCCGCGGCGGCGGGAGCCGCCTGGTCAGGCCGCACGGAGGGCGCCTCATGAGGCCGCAGGTGCTGCTGATCATTCTGGGCATGGCTCTGGTGACCTATGTGCCGCGGGCATTGCCGATGACGGTCCTCAGCCGCGCCTCGCTGCCCGGCTGGTTCCGGCGCTGGCTGGGGTTCGTTCCGGTGGCGGTGCTGGCGGCCTTGCTGGGTCCAGTCCTGCTCCTGCCCTCCGGGCGCTGGCAGCCGGTCTGGGACAACCTCCCTCTGCTGGCCTCACTGCCCGCCTTCTGGGTGGCGGGGAGGACGCGCAGCCTCTTTCGCACCGTGCTGGCGGGCCTGGCCGCGATGGCCCTCCTGGTGGCCCTGCGGCCATTCGGTATCTGGTAAACTTGTGGGGCTGCGCTGCCGCTCTGGTATAATAGGTCCATGCTTCAAACGGAAAGGTTCACCCTGTCCAGCGGGCTGCCGGTCTACGTGCTGACGCAGCCGCATCTGCACGCTCTGCGCCTGGACTTCTTCCTGCGCGACGGTTCTCGCTGGGAGAGCCCGTCTACCAGTGGGTTGGCCCACTTTGCCGAACACCTGCTGTTTACGGGCAACGCTCTGATTCCCAGCAAGCGGGAAATCGCCCTGGCCCTGGCCGATGTCGGCGGCGCCGCCAACGGTGAGACCAGTGCGGAGGTTACCAGCTACTACCTGATGACCCGGCCCAGCCACCTGGCGCGGGCGCTGGAACTGTTCGGCGCCATGGTCTGCCGCCCGCGCTTCGACTCCGTTGAATTGGAGGCGGAGAAGCGCATCGTCCTGGCCGAAATCGGGGAGGAATTGCGGAAGGGGTCGGTCGAGGAACTGCTCTGGCCGGACCATCCCCTCTCCTATTACGTCTCGGGGCGTCCCGACAACGTGCGGCACTTCACGCGCGACCTGGTGGTCGACCACTACCGCAGCTTCTACGTGCCGGACAACGCCGTCCTGACGGTGACCGGGCCGGTGTTCGCCGGCGACGTCCGGCCCCTCGTGGAGTCGTCCTTTTCGGCTCTGGGCGGGACCTTTACAGCCCAGGCCCTGCCGGCAACGGACGTGTCCATGGCCGCCCAGCCGGCGCGATTCAGCACAGTGGCGGACATGCCCAGCTTCTCTCTGTCTCTGGGGTTCCGCCTGAACCGCCCCGGTCTGCGCCAACAGGCCGTGCTGTCCCTGCTGAACACCATTCTGGGGGCCAGCGACACCTCTCGCCTCTTCCTGGGAGTGCGCGAGGAGCGAGGCCTCGTCTACACGGTGGACTCCATGCTGACCCTCTGGACGGACGTGGGCAGCCTGGAAGTGGAACTGAACGCTTCCCGTCGCCGGCTGCGCCCGGCTCTGACGGCGGTGTTGCAGGAAATCGGGAGGCTCATCGCCGAAGAGGTTCCGGCGAGGGAACTGGCGCGAGCCAAAGAGTGGCAGGTCGCCAGCCTGGAAGGGCTGCTGGACGAGCCCGGCAGTCTGGCCCGGCGCATCGCCCTGGAGGAGTTGTTCCACGACATGCCCTCCCTGCCCGAGGCCATCCGGCTCACGGAGACGGTCACGGCGGGCGAGGTCAGGGCGGCGGCAGAAGCCGTGCTGCGTCCGGACCAGGGGCGCCTTTTCGTGCAGGGGCCGGCTCTGGATGCGGGCGAGCGGGCGGATATCCGGGCCATCCTACGTCAGTACGCAAGGGGGACCTGATGTGTGGGTCCAATGCATCCTCTGTGAGCGCTACATAGAAATCGACGACGAAACGACGGTCGCCAAGCGCTTCCGCAAACGGCCCGATTTCGCTTACCTCTGCAGCCGCTGCGGCGGCGCCCTGGGTGAGGTGGAGAAGAACGTCCTGCCTCCTGGCCAGCGTCCGGAGGAGATCGTCGCCGGCGAGCGGGCGGCGTCGCCCACCTTCGCTGCCTGGTCGGAGCCCAAGACGGCGCGGCAGCGGCCCCCCCGCGGCGAGTTGCGGGGTGACGCGCCCGGCGCTTCCCCCAGGGGCGTTGTCGAACTGCCGCGGGTCCCGGCCCGTACCGACGAGGCCCCTGACCGCGGAGACCTGCCGCGTGAAGGGGACCGGCCCCGGGAGGCGGAGCGGCCACCTGGCGAGAGGACCGGCGGCGGCAGAGGGCGCGACCCC
Organism: uncultured Bacillota bacterium; assembly: GCA_937868875.1. Taxonomy (GTDB): domain Bacteria; phylum Bacillota; class Sulfobacillia; order JAMDAP01; family JAMDAP01; genus JAMDAP01. The sequence continues at coordinate 2,530 of CALMNP010000013.1, forward strand.
GTCCCCGGGCCTCGGCCCGAGCGCCGGCGCAACGAAGAGGCCGGCGGCAAGCTGCGGCAGGGCGGCCAGACCGGGACCTACGGCCAGCACCCGCAGGGCGGGCAGGGACAGGCCCCAGGCAATGGACAGCCCGGTGTGGGCGGGCATCCCGCAGGCAACGGTCTCCCCGGGGCGGGCAGCCATCCCGGAGGCGGCCGGTCCCGTCGCCATCGCGGCCGCCACGGCCGGGAGGGCGGGGCGCCCTCCGTTCCATCCCCGGGCTCGCAGGGAGGCGGCCCAGCGTCACGCCCTCCCCGCCCCGAGTCCTAATAACCACAACGGGACCTTCGCCTGGCGGAGGCCCCGTTTTTGTGCCCATTACCGGGTGACAGGAAACACCGCAGGGAAACGCGAATACTTTGGCATAGCAAAAACAATGCCAGGGGTGGGGGATGTGCCGCTCTCGCTCGGAGTGTCCCTGCAGCAGAACCAGACGCTCATCCTGACGCCGCAGCTCCAGCAGGCGCTGCTTGTGCTGCAGCTGCCCGCCCTGGCTCTGGAGGCGTACACCCAGCAGCAACTGCAGGAAAACCCCGCTCTGGAACTGGCGGAGGAGAATGATGAGCCGGCCGACGGAGCGGTCGGGGGACCGCAACCGGCGGAGGACGATGGGCCCGCGGAGCTGGCGGCGCCCGATGCCTCCGACGAAAGGGATCCTGCCGGCTCCTATGATGCCGCCGAGCTGGCGGCATGGCTGGGGAGAGAGGGGCCTGTGCCGACCCGGCCGGCTGCCGCCGACCGGACGAACTTCCTGGCGCCCCTCGCCGAGCGCGGCCCCAGCCTGCAGGAGCATCTGCTGGAGCAAGCCGCGCTGGCAGGGTGGGATCCGGTGCAGCAGGGTCGCGTGCGGTACCTCATCGGCAACCTGGACCCGAGCGGCTACCTGGTCTGCCCGGCGCCGCTGCTGGCCCGCGACCTGCGGATCACCGAAGCGGCGCTGGAGGACCTGGTGGGACTGCTGCAGAGCCTCGAGCCGGCCGGGGTGGGAGCGCGCAGCGTCAGGGAGTGCCTGCTCCTGCAACTGCGCGCCGGCAGCCGCGAGGGCTCGCTGGCCTGGAGCCTGGTGCAGGACCACCTGGACGACCTGGCGGGAGGCCGCTGGTCGCGGTTGGCCCGGCTCACCGGAGCGCAGGCGCGGGAACTGGAGCAGGCGCGGGAGTTGATTCAGGGACTGGATCCGAGGCCCGGCCTGGCCTTCTCGTCCCAGCCCGAGCCGCTCTACGTCGTCCCCGACGCCTTTATCGAGCGCGTGGGCGGCGATATGGTCGTGGTGCTGAACGATTCGGCCCTGCCCCGGGTCATCATCAGCCCCGGCTTTCACCAGGCTCTAGCCGCAGAGGACGAGTCCGTCCGGCGCTACATCGAGGACCGGCTGCAGGCCGGCCTGTGGTTTCTGCGCGCCCTGGAACAGCGCCGCCAGACGCTGTACCGCGTGGTGGAGGCGGTGACCCGGCGGCAGCGCCGGTACCTGGAGGAGGGGCCTGCGGCCCTGGTGCCGCTGACCCTGCGCGAGATCGGCCAGGAGCTGTCCCTGCACGAGTCCACCGTATCACGGGCGGTGGCAGGCAAGTATGTGCAGACCCCGCGAGGACTCAAGCCCTTGCGCTACTTTTTCGGCAGCGGCGTGGCCGGCCCTGGGGGAGAAGGGATTTCGGCCACAGGCGTCAAAAGATTGATGGAAGCGCTGATCCGCGGGGAAGACCCCCGCCACCCCCTGTCCGATGACGGCCTTTGCCGCCGGCTGCGCGACGAAGGCATCGCCATTGCCCGCCGCACCGTCGCCAAATACCGCGAGGAGCTGGGAATTCCGTCCTCCGCCAGACGGCGGCGGCTCGCCTAGGAGCACATCATTCGGTGCACCTCAAACGAGACCAGGCCATCATTTTCTGGGCCATATTCCTGTGGGCCATGGGCATGGGCCTCTATAACTATCTCTGGCCGGTGTACACCCGTCAGCTCGGCGCAGGAGACGTTGAGCTGGGTTTTTTGTATTCTCTCTCCTTCCTGATCACCACCCTGGCCACCATCCCTGGTGGGTCCCTGGCCGACCGCTTCGACCGCAAGTGGGTCATCATCGGGTTCTGGTGGATTGCCGTGCCGTCGCCGGTCATCTACGCCCTGGCCGGGGATTGGCGAGCGCTCATTCCAGGCATCCTACTGTTCAATGTGAGCAACGCGCTGAACCCGGCGCTGCAGGCCTACCTGTCGGAGACAACGGAGCCGAGGCGAATTGCGACCACATTCAACGTGGTCTTCGCCGCCTTCCCGCTGGGCATGGTCATCTCCCCCGCCGTGGGTGGCTGGCTGGCCAGGGGCTTCGGCCTCCGCTCCGTCTTCTGGGTCACCTTCGCTTTCTACCTGGTCTCCAGCCTCAGCCTTTTCTTGCTGACGCCCCAACCCCCGCGACGGGTTGTCCGGAGGGACAAGCCCGCCAGGGCCCCGGCCTCACCCGGCGGAGGTTGGTTGGCGGCGCCGGAAGTGCGGCCGCTGTTGCGCCTTAGCCTCTTTTTTGGGCTGGTGATGGGCCTCTGGAACCTGTACCTGCCCTTCAGCACGCCCTTTCTGGCCGATGTGGCCGGGCTGGACGTTTTTTGGGTGGGCGTTCTGGGTACGCTGGCATCGCTGGGCGCAGCAATCCTGTCGCCCCTGCTGGGGCGCCTGGCCGACCGCAACGGCCTGCCCAGAGTACTCGGCTGGAGCCTGGCGGCGCAGCTTGCCCCGCTGGGGCTGTGGCTGCTGTGGCCCACGGCCCTTCCCGCCCTGGCCGGCTCCATGTTCCTGCGCGGCCTCCAGGACGGCTCCCGCGGCGTGATGACCTCCATGGTGGGGCACCACATGACGGGGCCCAAAGCTGGCGACCGGCGCCAGCTGGCCGGGCGGGGGTTCGCCCTCTACGCCGTGGTCACAGGTCTCTTTCAGGCGGTCACGCCATACGTGGGGGGCTGGCTCTACCGGTACGGCGCTCCCGTACCCTTCCTGGCCGCCCTGGTGGGACTCGCGCTGGCCACCCTTTCCTTGCCTTCCGTCGTTGCCCGATGGGGTGACGGGAGAGTATAATCGTTTTGATAACGCATTCACAAGAAGGAGGAATCCACATGGCCGTTCGCGTTGGCATAAATGGGTTCGGCAGCATCGGCCGCCGCTTCTATCGCAATGCGATGAAGCGCAAGGATATCGAGATCGTTGCGGTCAATGACCTGACCACCCCTGCCACCCTGGCCCACCTGCTCAAGTACGACTCCAACTACGGCACGCTCGAGGCCGAAGTCACCTCGACCGAGAACAGCATCGTGGTCAACGGCCACGAGGTGAAGATCACGGCGGAGAAGGATCCCGGCCTGCTCAAGTGGGGCGAGATGGGCGTGGACGTCGTCATCGAGTCCACGGGCCGCTTCACGGAGAAGGACAAGGCCATGGCCCACATCGAGAAGGGCGGGGCCAAGAAAGTCATCATCTCAGCGCCGGCCAAGGGCGAGGACATCACCATCGTTCTCGGCGTCAACGAGGAAAAGTACGACCCCAAGTCCCATCGCATCATCTCCAACGCCTCCTGCACCACCAACTGCCTGGCCCCCGTCGTCAAGGTCCTGCACCAGAGCTTCGGCGTGGTCAAGGGCATGATGAACACCGTCCACTCCTACACCAACGACCAGGTCATCCTGGACTTCCCCCACAAGGACCTGCGTCGCGCCCGTGCCGCCGGCCTCAGCATCATCCCCACCACAACCGGCGCCGCCAAGGCCGTGACCCTGGTGCTTCCGGAGCTGAAGGGCAAGCTGAACGGCTTCTCGCTGCGCGTGCCCACTCCGGTGGTCTCGGTGGTGGACTTTACCGCTGAGATTTCCAAGAACACCACGGCGGAAGAGGTCAACGCAGCGCTCAAGGCCGCGGCCGACGGCCCCATGAAGGGCGTCCTCGGCTTCGAGACGGCGCCGCTGGTGTCCATGGACTACAAGGGCGACCCGCGGTCGTCCATCGTCGACGCGCCTTCCACCATGGTCATCGAGGGCAACCTGGTCAAGGTTATCGCCTGGTACGACAACGAGTGGGGCTACTCCAACCGCCTGGTCGACCTGGTCGAATACATCGCCGCCAAGGGCCTCTAGTACCAGCGTCCCGGGCGTCACACCGACCCCGCAGGGAGAAACCAGAGAGCGGGGCGCCCGTAGGGGCGCCCCGTCCTTTTTTGGCCGTGCTCCCGGCGGAGGTCCGTGCCAATCCGAGCCTCAGCCTGAGGAGGGTGCCTGTGAACAAGAAGAGCGTCAGAGACGTGGACGTCAGCGGCAAGCGAGTCTTTGTCCGCGTCGATTTCAACGTCCCGCTGAAGGACGGTCAGGTGACGGACGACACCCGCATCCGCGCCGCCGTACCGACCATCGAGTACCTGTCCGGCCAGGGCGCCCGGGTCATCCTGGCGTCGCACCTGGGCCGTCCCAAGGGCAAGGTCTCGCCCGAGTTCAGCCTGGCCCCGGCGGCCCGGCGTCTGGGCGAACTGCTGCACAAGAACGTGCCCCTGGCCGAGGACTGCGTCGGGCCGCAGGCCCAGGCGTCCGTTGCGGCCCTGAAGGACGGCGACGTCCTGCTGCTGGAGAACGTCCGTTTCCACGCCGAGGAGGAAAAGAACGCCCCGGCCTTCGCCAGGCAGTTGGCTGACCTGGCGGACCTCTTCGTCAACGACGCCTTCGGCAGCGCTCACCGGGCGCACGCGTCCACAGCCGGCATTGCCGAGTACCTGCCGGCCGTGGCGGGTTTCCTGATGCAGAAGGAAATTGAGATCATGGGCAAGGCTCTGTCCAACCCGGAGCGCCCGTTTGCTGCCATCCTGGGTGGGGCCAAGGTCTCGGACAAGATCGGGGTTATCGAGAACCTTCTGGGCAAGGTGGACGCCCTCATCATCGGCGGCGGCATGGCTAACACGTTCCTGGCCGCCAAGGGCTACCCCACGGGTAAGTCGCTGGTGGAGACCGACAAGGTGGACCTGGCCGGTCAGCTTCTGAAGAAGGCCGAGGAGCGCCAGGTCCGTTTCCTCCTGCCCGTGGACGTGGTGGTGGCGGCTGAGTTCAAGGCCGACGCCGAGCACAGGACGGTCCCGGCCGACCAGATTCCCGCCGGCTGGATGGCGGTGGACATCGGTCCCGCCAGCATCGAGGCCTTCCGGAAGGAACTGGCCGGCGCGCGCACGGTGGTCTGGAACGGCCCTATGGGCGTGTTTGAGATGCCTGCCTTCGCCAGGGGCACCTTCGCCGTGGCCGACGCAGTGGCCGGCGTGAAGGGCACCACCATAGTCGGCGGCGGCGACTCCGTGGCCGCGGTGGAGCAGGCCGGCGTGGCCGACCGGATGACTCACATCTCCACGGGCGGCGGCGCCTCCCTGGAGTTCCTGGAGGGCCTGGAGCTGCCTGGCGTCGCCTGTCTGCAGGACA
>CALMNP010000014.1 GCA_937868875.1 uncultured Bacillota bacterium
TGGCGGGCCAGGCCTTCTTCCAGCAGCCCCAGGTACCGCTCCGCCACCGGCTGGACGTAGGCGTTGAGCACGGCGCTGCTGGCGCGCTCGTACTCCCGCCACTCCCGGGTTACCTGATGGGACAGGGTGATGCTGACGCCGGGCAGGAGCTGGGCCAGCCGGGCCCCGGCCTGGACCTCGTGGGCCGAGTTGCGGTAGGCGTGGAGGAAGCAGATGGCCAGGGCCTTCACCCCGTTGGCACGGCAGGCCTCGGCTACGGGCTCCAGCTCGTCTTCGACCAAGACCTTCAGCACCCGTCCCTGGGCGTCCAGCCGCTCCGTCACCTCGAACCGGAGGTACCGGGGCACGAAGGGCCTGGGCTTGCGGTAGGCCAGATTATAAAGGTCAGGGCGGTTGGCGCGGCCGATCTCCAGCACGTCCCGGAAACCCCGGGTGGTGAGGAGGGCGGTCCGGGCCCCCTTCCTCTCCGTCAGGGCATTGATCACAACGGTGGAGCCGTGGATGAACTGGGTCATCCCCTGCAGGCCCGTCTCCGCCAGGAGCCGTAAGACCCCTACTTGAAAGTCGGGCGGGGTGGAAGAGACCTTGCCGGTCCTCACCTCGCCCTTGTCATCCATCAGTACCAGGTCCGTGAAGGTGCCCCCGATGTCGGTCGCTACGCGCCAGGTCATGGCTTCATCCGCTCCCGTACCGGCCGGTAGGGAATGTCGAAGCCGAAGAAGGAGGGCACCAGGATCTCCAACCCCCGGGGGGTCAGCCATTCCCTGGGGGCGGGGAAGGCCAGCACGCGAAACTCCTCCCCCTGGCGCAGCCGCGGATTCATCACCGGCTCGCCGTCGGGCCGGAGCACGCAGATCAGGTCCGGTACGCTGACGTCAGGTTCGCCGTCCAGCCAGGCCACGGCGTTCTCGTTCTTGTACCAGATGCGGTAGCGGCTGCCCCGATAGGCGCCCAGGCCCTCCAGTTCCATCTCTCCGTAGAGGAAGCCGCCCCGGTCCTCCCAGGTAGGGTCGGTGACGGCACGGCCGTGGAAAACCTCCAGCCCACCCCCAGCGGCTGCCGCGGCTGTCGCCGGGTCACCCCCCTGCTCCCGGGCTTCCCGCACCGCCCGACCCACCTGCCCCGCCAGGGTCAGGGCTCCCGGGATCACGGCGCCGTCCCGGAGGTCCGCCAGGCGGGCCGGATGGTCGGCGGTGGCGATCATACCGCCGGAGGCCACCGCCAAACTGCGCACCAGGTCCTCGGCCCGGAAGTCGCCAATGCCCGTCCCCAACAAGGCCTCTTCCCCGAAGCGGTTGCAGAGGCCCATGGGGGAGATGGGCCGATATTTCAGGTAGTACGTACTGAACTGCAGGTCAGGCACAGCACGGCCCGCAGCGTCAGCATCCAGGACCGGCAGCCCGGCTCGGGCGGCCACCGCCATGGGCACCGCCGTGTTCATACCGCCGTACTCCACGGATACGGTGAAGGCCAGCTCCACCCCCAGATGGCGCTCCAGGGCGCGGAAGGCCCGGTAGGCCTCCGGCTCCTCGGTCACCTTGAGCCGGGCAAAGGCCGCTTCCTGCTCGCGGGTGCGGGGCGCGGTGGAACCGGTGTAGTAGACCGCGGCGCCCCAGGCGTCATCCGGCAGTTCGTCCATGGATGCGAGGCGTACCTTGCGGCCGGCGTCCAGCTCCGACCGGATCAGGGCCAGCCCCCGAGCCGGATCGCCGCCGCCACCCGTGCCCAGGATGGAGCAGCCCAGCAGAATGTCCTCGACTTCCGGCTCTGTCAGTTCGCGCATGATTCCCCTTCCCGGCCGGCCCCTTCGGGGCCGGCCTTCCTGGTGGCTAGCGGCTGTGCCGCATTTCGATGGGAACGTAGTCCGCGGGGACCCCTGCATAGGCAGGGCCAAAGATGGCCAGCCCCCGGGGGCTCCGCCAGGCGGCAGGTGCCTTGAAGGCCAGCACCTCGACCTCGTCCCCCTCCCTGGCGGCCGGGTTGATGACCGGCAGCCCGGTGTCCCGGTGGAGCAGGACGATCAGATCGGGAATGGTGGCGTCGATGACCCCGTCCCGCCAGGCCACCATATGCTCATTCTGGTACTTGACCCGGTAGGCGCTGCCGACAACGGCCCCCAGGCCCTGGATTTGGATCTCGCCGAAGGTGAAGCCGCGCTCGATGGCCCAGGTGGCCCGCACGGTACGACCGTGGAACAGCCGGTAGCCTTCGCCCGCCCGGCGTACGGCCTCCACGGGGTCGTCTCCCGCCTCCTGCGCCTCCCGCAGGGCCTGGCCGATGCGCAGGCAGCGGCTCAGGGTGCCGGGGATCACCGCGTCCTTGAGCCGCGACGCGGGCAGGGGATGGTCCGTCACGCCGACCATGTTGCCACTGGCCTGGGCCATGGCCCGCACCAGGGCCTCGGCCCGGTCATGGCCCGCCACCTCGGTGAGAATGGCAACATCCCCCTGCCGGTTGGTCACCGCCATGGGGGCAATGGGGCGCCCCGTCAGGGCGAAGGTGGTGTGACCCAACTCAGGCACCGCCCGGCCGGCGGGATCGGCGTCCAGGATGGGCAGGCCCAGCTGCATGGCCGCCACCATGGCACTGGCAGTGTTGCCGCCGCCCAGCTCCGTGGCCAACACGGCCTTGAAGGGCACCCCCAGGTAGCGTGCCAGAGCGCGGAAGGCGCGGGTAGCCTCGGGCTCCGCA
>CALMNP010000015.1 GCA_937868875.1 uncultured Bacillota bacterium
GGAGTGCCGGACCACCTGCGGAGCATGGCCCTGGCGGCGCGAGGCGAAACCGCCACCCTGACGCGCTGGGAGCTATGGCGGTCCGCAGCGGCCGGGATGGCCGAGGAGGGCCTTGTTACACCCCTGGCGCGCGGACGGCAGACCCTGGTGACGGTGCGGCCGCTCCACAACTTTACGCCCAACCCGTTCAACTTCTTCTGGGGCGTCGCCACATGGCATACGGAACCGTAATCTTCCAGGATAACCGGGAGGAGTCCGGGGTCCGCGGCACGAAGCTAGGCAGAGCACTTTGGGGCCGCCTTCTCTGCGCCGGCGCAGAAGGCGGCTCGCGGCGCCACAGGGAGGAGGGAGCGCGCCATGATCGTCATCGGTCTGACCGGCGGCATCGCCACCGGAAAGAGCACCGTTACGGCGGCCCTGCGCGACCTGGGCGTCACTGTCATCGATGCGGATCAGGTGGCGCGGCAGGTGGTGGAGCCGGGCGAACCCGCCCTGGCGGAGCTGGTGGCCGAGTACGGTCCTGGCATTCTCAGGGAAGACGGCCGCCTGGACCGGGAGAAGCTGGGATCGCTGGTGTTCTCCGACGCCGCCGCCCGCCAGCGCTTGAACGACATCACGCATCCGCACATCCTGCGGGCCATGGATCGGCTGAGGCAGGCGGCCGCGGCCGCCGGCGAGCATGTACTGGCGCTTGATGTGCCGCTGCTGTTCGAGTCCGGCCTGGAGAAAACCGTGGACCGCGTCTGGGTTGTGATAGCATCGGCGGCGCAACAGCTTCAACGTTTGATGGACCGCGACGGCCTCGGAGCCGAGGAGGCCCGGCGTCGGGTGGAGGCCCAGATGCCCCTGGAACGCAAAATCCGCGGCGCGGATGCCGTGATAGATAACTCAGGCAGCGTTGAGTCGACGCGCACCCGGGTGCGCTTCCTCCTGGAGGCCCTGCTGGACGGCATGCAGGCTGGGCCGAACTGATGATGGCAAGACGCCCCCGTCTCATGGCCCCGCGGCGGCTGCTGGCCCTTCTCGTGCTGTGGGCGCTCCTGGTTCTCCCGGCGGTCCGGTCCGCCATCTTCCGTTACTACCCCTATCGGCACCGGACCGACATCGCCCGGCTGGCATCCCAGTACCAGTTTGACCCCTACCTCATTGCCGCTGTGGTTCATACCGAGAGCAAGTTCGTCGCCGGCGCGACCTCGCAGCGCGGCGCGCGCGGCCTGATGCAGGTCATGCCTGAGACCGGCCGCTGGGCGGCCTCCAATCTGGGCCTGGAGAAGTATGAGGACGACAGATTGTACGACCCGCCCACCAATCTGCTCATCGGCACGTGGTACCTGGCCGAACTGCGCCGAGAGTTCGAGGGCGATATGATTCTGGCTCTGGCCGCCTATAACGGCGGGCGCCGCAATGTGAAGGATTGGTTGGCCAGCAATCAGTGGAACGGGGCGCATCAAAACCTGAACCAGATTCCCTTTCGCGAAACCCGCGACTTCGTTCAGCGCGTGCTCATCGATTACCGGCGCTACGTATGGCTCTACGACGGCCGCGGCCGCTGGCTGACCGGCGACTGGCCCTTCTGGCCGGCGCCGCAGTGATGGTGGCAGCCGTCGACCGGAGCCCTGCCGCGAGCGGTCGGTCTTCAGAACCGGACAAACGTGGGTTTTCTGGCGAATACTTTTTCCCAGGCCTGCCCTTGCAGACTGCAGATAACCTGTGCTATTATAACTTTGCGCTTGCGGACAGAGATTGAAGCAAGCACATGCCGAAGTGGTGGAACTGGCAGACACGCGGTGTTCAGGGCGCCGTGGCCGACAGGTCGTGTGGGTTCAAATCCCACCTTCGGCACCATTCAGAAATGAGAAACGGGAAGGCACAAGGCCTTCCTGTTTTTTTGTTCATTGTCGGACACCTGGCAGGCCACTGCCCTAAGCAAAGGGTTCCTGGCGCGGCGGCGAGAATAGACAGGGCAGAAACAATGGGGGAGGCGGCGGTTTGAAGCAGTTTTTCTCCCGATTCGGCGCGGCGGCGATGACCCCCATCGCCGTACTGCCGGCAGCGGCCCTGCTGCTGGCCCTCGGCTTCCTTCTGGCGGGCGTGTGGCCCCTGGGAAGCCAGGCTCTGGGCTGGGCCGGCAACGGCCTTTTCAACTACATCGGCCTGCTGTTCGGCGTCGGTATCGCCGTCGGCCTGGCGGGAGGCGACGGTATCGCCGGCCTGGCCGCCACCGTGGCCTACGTCATCATGGACGGCATCGCCCGTGGCATGAACCCGCAGGCCAGCATCAGCGTGCTCATCGGCCTCATCTCCGGCCTGTTGGCGGGTCCCTTGTTCAACCGCTTTCACAAGACGCGCCTGCCCGAGGCGCTGATGTTCTTCGGCGGCAAGCGCTCCGTGCCCATCGTCACGGCCGTCGTCAGCGTTCCCGTCGGCATGGTGCTGGGGTACATGGCTCCCCACGTCCAGGCCGTGCTCACCGGCGCCGGCAACTGGATGGCGGGGTCCGGACTCACCGGCGTAGTCGTCTACGGCCTCGTGGAGCGCGCCCTTATCCCTACAGGCCTGCATCACATCCTGAACGGCGTTGTGCTGCTCCTCCAGGGCACGTACGTCAACGCCGCCGGGGAGACCTTCCACGGCGACATGACCCGGTTCTTCGCCGGGGACCCCGCCGCCGGCTACTTCTTGAGCGGCGCCTACCTGATCACCTTGCTGGGGCTGCCTGCGGCCTGTCTGGCCATGTATCACGAGGCGCGCCCCACAAAACGGCCGGCCATCAAGGGCCTGATGATCACCGCCGCGCTGACCAGCACGCTCACCGGCATCACCGAGCCGGCGGAGTTCTCCTTCCTCTTCACGGCACCGCTCCTCTTCATCGTGCACGTGCTGTACTACGGCCTGGCCTACGGTGTGACCTACCTGCTGCACGTCCAGGCCGGATTCGGCTCAGCCTCGGGCGTCGTCGAGTATATCATCAACTGGCACCTGCACCGGAACGGGTGGCTGGTCATCCCGCTCAGCATCGCCTTTGGGCTGCTCTACTACGGGACGTTCCGCCTCCTGATCCGCGGCCTCAACCTGCCCACGCCGGGCCGCAGCGACGCCGAGGAGGACAACCCGGCGATGTCGATCGTCACCGGGACGACGGTGGGCTGATCGACACCGTCCACGTCCCCGGGCCGGAACCTTCTGCGGGCGATTGCCGTAATGCTCTGTGTTACACCAAACAGCGGCAATTATGGGAGGACCTGAAGTGGGACGCTTGCTGGGCAGAATCGGCGGCACCTTCGGCGGCCGCGACATCCGGTGCGATTATCACGATGGCCTGGTGGAAGGCCGCTTCGGCGGGGCTGTCTTCGGCAGGGATGTGCGCCTCCAGATCACGGGCGCCCTTGGAGGCCGGTTCCAGTTGGAGGGCCGCTATGGCGGGGCCGTCGAGGGCAAGGATGTGTCGGCGGAATTCGACGGGAGTCAGCTGGTGGGCCGCATCGGCGGCGGAATCGTGGGAAACGATGTCTCGCTGGAAGCCGGATCGGGCCAGGTGATGGGCCGGGTGGGCGGAGACGCGATCGGCTTTGACGTCAACCTGGAGTACGATGAGGCTGCAGGCAGGTTATGGGGGCGCCTGGGCGGCGCCTTTGCCGGCAAGGACGCCAACCTGGTCCTGGAAGGCGACTTCCCCGTCCTCGTGGCCACCCTGTTGGCAGGCGCGGTGGTCTTCCAGATGCACCAGGAGCAACACGCCGGGAGCGGCGCCGCCGGCTCCCACTAGCCACACAGAATATGGAAAGAGCCCCCTCGGACGAGGGGGTTCTTTGGCTGTTCCGCTTCCCGCGCCCAGGCTGGCCGCAAGGCTCCGTGCTACTCCGCGGCCCTGGCAGGCGCTTCTTCCAGAGTCGCCAGACTCGAGGTGCGGATCCGCACCGAGCCCTCGCCCTTGCGATCAACCTTGACCAGCGAGTAGTCCGCCAGGGCCTTCCACACCGTGCCGGTGTCGCCCTTGTAGGATCCTTCCGTGACCTTAACCCGCTGGCCGGACTTGAACGGGGCGGCCGTATGAGCCATTCCGAGCACCTCCTGACTCCTATTCT
>CALMNP010000016.1 GCA_937868875.1 uncultured Bacillota bacterium
GACATTTGTTATCCTATCATGTCGATCGCCTTGAGTCAACAACCCATTTTGTGGAGTTTGCTAACAAAATTGTTCGATCTGACAGGACCCGCGAAGCGCGTTCCGACTGCATTCGCCGGACTCTCGATTCGCGCTCGCCGTTCTGTTGCAGTGGCGACAAAACTGATCTTATCATCGTCGTGCGATTGAATCAACACAGAAACCAATGTCACAAGAGCGAATCGTTTCTTCACCTGCCATGGTAACTGTCTTGGGACTGGCGCGCGTTATGCTCGCCTCAAGCCAACCACTGCTTGAGGATGGGTAGGCCGGCCAGGTACTCGTCCAGGCTGCGTGGCGGCAACTCAATCAGGAGGGCCACATCGGGATTGGCCGTCACCAGGCCCTTCAGCGCGGGGCCGTAATCGCAGTTGGCGTCCAGAGAGCGGTGCACGTCGTACTTTCCGTCGCTCTGGTGAATATGGGTGTGCCAGATGCGGCCGCCCAGGGCCTCCACGTAGTGTTCCGGCCGCCGGCCGGCCACCAGGCTGTGGCCGAAGTCCAGGATGAAGCCCACGTTGGCGAGTTCATTCTCGCGGAAGGCCTGGGCGACATCTTCGGGCGACACCAGCACGTCCCAGGGGCAGTACATGTTCTCGAAAACCAGGCGCACGCCCCGGATGGCCGCGTGACGGCCGCAGCGCGTTAAGGCGGCAGGTTACTGGAAGGTCTTGTTGTAGGTCTCGATGGCCTTGGTTACACTCTCAGCCGCCTTGTTCAGAGCGTCCTGGGGCGAGGCCTTGTCCAGCAGAACCTGCTCGATGGCCCCCTCGATGGTCTGGCGGGCCTGGGGGAAGACGCCGATCAGGGCTCCCTGCGTGGCGCGGTTGATCGTGGTGTTGTGAAGCTGGTCCACAGCGGTCTTGAACTGCGGGTACTGCTCCACGAACTTCACCAGATCGGGCTGCTGGTGGGAGGAGCGGCGGATCGGGAAGTAGCCTGAGCTGATACTCCAGAAGGCCTGCTGCTCAGGCTGGGACAGCCACTTGACGAACTCCCAGGTGGCCTTCTGCTCCGCCTCCGGCCGGCCCTTCATGATCCAGAGGGAGCCGCCGCCGATGATCACGCCGCCGTTCTCCTTGCCCTTGGGGTAGGGAAGGTAGGCCGTTCCAAGCTCGAACTTGCCCCCCACGCCGTTGATCTGGGCGCGCAGGACGGCGGTGGAATCGACGAACATGGCCGTGGTGCCGGCCTGGAAAGCCTTCTGGGTGTCGGTGGTGTTGCGGCCGAAATTGCCGGCGATGCCTTCTTTTACCAGGCCCTTCCACCAGGTGAGGAAGGCGACGCCCTCCTGGCCGTTGAACGTGGCCTTGGTGGCCCGGGCGTCGCGCCCGTTCCCATTGTCCACGTAAAGTCCGCCTTCGCGGGCCAGGAACTGCTCAAAGAACCAGCCGTACACCGCCAGGGAGACGCCGTAGCGGGTGACCTTGCCGCTGGCATCCCGCTTCGTCAGGGCGCGACCGGCCGCGGCCACCTCTTCCCAGGTGCGGGGCGGCTTCTCGGGATCCAGGCCGGCGTCCTTGAAGGCGGTCTTGTTGTAGTAGAGGATCGGCGTGGAGGTATTGAAGGGCATGGAATACAGCTTATTGTCCACGGTATAGTAGGCGACAATGTTCGGTTCAAAGTCGGACAGGTCGAATTTGTCGGCGTCGATGAACTGCTGTACGGGCACGATCTGCTGGGAGTCAATCATGTATCGGGTGCCGATGTCGTACACCTGAATCACGCTCGGGCCAGCGTTGCCGGCGACCTTGAGCTTGTTGAACAGGTCGTCGTAGCCCCCCTGGAACACGGCCTTGACCTTGATCTTGTCGTGGGTCTGGTTGAACTTCTCCACCAGGCTGTCAATGGCCTTGCCATTAGTGCCGCCCATCGCATGCCAGAAGGTGACGTTGGTCACCTGATCCGCGGCAGCGGGCTGCTTGGTGTCCGTCTGCTTGGAGCCGGACGAGCATCCCGTCAGGGCGCCGGCTGCCAGTGCGCCGGCGAGAAGGGCCGCAAACACTCGTGTGAGCTTCATTCCCTTTCTCCTCTCCTTGACTTGACCTTCCCTGCAAAACCAGTGGTCGTAACGTCCGCCGGGCCAGGCATCACCTCCCAAACACAGCGCACCTACGATCCTAACCCTTCAAGGCCCCCGCGGTCAGACCGCGAATCAGCTGCTTCTGGCCGAAGATCAGCAACAGGATGGAAGGCAGGATGACCATGGCCACCCCGGCCATGACCCGGTTCCAATCCAGAGCCTCATCCCACATCAACATCCGAATGCCAATCTGGACAGTCCGCATCTTCTCCGAATTGGTGATGAGCAGGGGCCAGAGGTACATGTTGTAGGTATGCAGGAACGAGTACACCCCCAGGGTGGCCAGGGCCGGCCGCGACAGGGGAAGCACCACCTGCCAGTAGAAGCGGAAGGGGCTGGCGCCGTCGATCCGGGCCGCGTCGTACAGCTCCCTAGGCAGCTGCAGGAAGAACTGGCGCAACAGAAAGGTTCCAAAGGCGGTGGCCAGAAAGGGCACGGTGAACCCGAGGTAGTTGTCTGTCCAGGCCAGGGCCCGCACCGTCAGGTAGTTGGGAACCAGAGTGGCCTCCGCCGGAATCATCATCGTGGAGAGGAAGATATAGAACACCAGGTTGCGCCCCCGGAACTGCAGGAAGGAAAAGGCGAAGGCCGCCAGGGAAGCGGTGACCAGTTGCCCCAAGGTCACCGCCGTAGAGATGATGAAGCTATTCCAAATGAAACGCCCGATGGGCGCGATGGTCAGCGCCTCCGGGTAGCTCTTGAAGTAAGGAGGCCAGGACATCAGCTTGGGCGGGTACGTGCCCTGGTCGGCGGGCGACGTCAGCGAGGTGCCGACCGCAAAGACCAGCGGAAAGAGCACGGCAATCGCCGCCATGGTCAAGGGCAGGTACAGGCCGAGCTTGGCCAAGCGCCGCCGCCACTTGCCGGTGATCATGAATAGAACACCTTCCTTTCCAACACCCCAAACTGCACGAGGGTGAGCACCAGGACCATCAGGAAGACAATAACGGCCAGTACCGAGGCCGTTCCGAACTGGAAGTTGAAGAACGCCTCCCGGTAAATGCCGTAGACCAACACCTCCGTTGTTCCGGCGGGACCGCCGCGGGTCAGGAGGTCGATCTGGCCGAAGGCCTGAAAGGCGCTGACCGTGCCCACCACCAGGAGGAAAAAGAGAGTCGGCGTGAGCAAAGGGAAGGTGATGTGGCGGAACATCATCCAGCCGCGCGCTCCGTCGATGCTTCCGGACTCGTACAGCTCCTCGGGGATTCCCTGCAGGCCGCTCAGGATCACGATGAAGTTGAAGCCGGTGTTCATCCAAACGGTGGTCAGAGCCACCGCGATCATGGCTATATCGGGACTGGTGAGCCATTGCACCGCCGTGATGCCCACCTTGCTGAGCAAGTAGTTGAACATGCCGAGGCTCGGGTGGTATAGCAGGAGAAAGACCGTGGACGCCGTGGCGACAGACACCGCGATGCTGGAGGAAAAGACCGTGCGGAAGAATCCGATTCCCCGCAGACGGGCGTTGGCGAGAACCGCCAGCAGCAGCGCGAACCCGATGCTGGTGGGCACCGTATAGAGGGCAAATAACGCAGTGGCGCGGATATCGTTGCGGAACACGTCAGAGCCGAGCATCTCCACGAACTGTCGCAACCCCATATAGACCGCCGGCTTCCCCTGGGGATCGGTCAGGTAGAGGGACAGGTAGAAGGTGCGGAGCAGAGGGTAAAAAACAAAGACGGCAAACACAAGAAGGGACGGGGCAAGGTAGGGCAGCACGTCGATGAGGTCTGCTTCCTGCCGGTACCGCCGCCCTGGGCGGGGGTGCGTCCGCGGTGCGGGCGTCACCTTCGGAAGGCGTGTCTGCAAACCGGTCATTGATACACCTCCAAGGTACGGCGGTGCGCCGCCCGGCCCAGGCAGGCGGTCCACACCAATGTACCGCACCGGTTCACGTACAGCGCTAAGGCCCTGGTCGATAATCTTCTGGGCCACCACCTGTACCAGGGTGCCGTCACCGGAGTCGGGGCCGATGGCGAGCCGTCCCTTCAGGTCTTTTCGTCCATGCTCAAGCCAACTGCCGCTTGAGAATGGGCAGGCCGGTCAGGTATTCGTCGAGACTGCGCGGCGGTAGCTCGATCAGAAGGGCCACGTCGGGGTTGTCCCTGACCAGATCACGCAGGGCGGGACCATAGTCGCAGCTCTCGTCCAGCGGCCGGTGCACGTCGTACTTGCCGTCGTTCTGGTGGATGTGGGTATGCCAGATGCGACCGCCCAGGGCCTTCACGAACTGTTCGGGCCGGCAGCCGGCCACCAGGCTATGGCCGAAATCGAGGATGAAACCGACATTGGCCAACTCGTTCTGGCGGAAGGCCTGGCTCACGTCCTCCGGGGTGACAAGCACGTCCCATGGGCAGTACATGTTCTCGAAGACCAGCCGCACGCCCTTGTCGGCAGCGTACCGGCCGCAGCGGCTGATGCTGTCTACGGCCTTGGCGGTGCAGTGGACCCGCAGCTGGTCGATGATGCCCTGCGCCTCGGCATGGTCGGGATGTTCAGGGGGCAGGAAGTCGAACCAACCGATGTCACCCGGATGCACCACCACCAGCCCGGCCCCGATTTGCGAGGCGAAGTCCACATCCCGCTGGATGATGGCGATGGCGTTGTCGCGGACGGCGGCGTTGGACGAGGACAGGTTCACGTCCACGAAGTGGCCGTGAACGGAGAGGTGAAAACCTGTTTCCGCCGCCAGATGGCGCATGGCGGAGACCAGCCTGGGGTCTTCCCCTTCCGGAGCATCGACCTCCATCCAGTCAAAGCCGGCGTCCTTGAGCGCCCTGGCGTTCTGGGGGCGATCCGTCCAGTTGTGAGGAGCGCGAAAGCCGAAATGCACGGAGAGCACCTCGCGATACGCGAGCCGGTGGCCCGCCTTACTCCAAGACCATCAGGTTCTCCTGGGAAATCCCCAGGCTTAGCTGGGCGCCCGGAGTCAGCCCGGGGAGCCGGCTGTTGTTGAGGACGTCCACCTTCACTTCAGCCCCACCGACCTCCGCCGTGACGCGGACGATGGTGCCGAGCAAGGCCGCGCTCTTCAGGGTTCCCTGCAGAGCTACCTCCCCCGCCTCTGCCGCCGCGCCGTTCAGCAGGACCCGGATTTTTTCCGGCCGGACGCCCACGGCGACCTGCCCCGACTTGCCGGCGAGGGTCGGCACGGTCAGCTTCTGCCCGGCTACGTCCAGCACACCGCGGGCACCATCCACGATCTGGCCGGTCAGCTGGTTGAGCGTCCCAACGAAGGTGGCCACGAAGCGGTTGGCGGGGCGAGCGTAGATCTCATCGGGAGCTCCCAGCTGCACCACCTTGCCCTTGTCCATGACGGCGATGCGGTCGCTGATGGAGAGGGCCTCTTCCTGGTCGTGGGTGACGTAAATGGTGGTAATCTTGTGCCGCTGCTGAATGTCCTTGATCAGCTCGCGCAGCTGAATGCGAATCTTGGCGTCCAGGGCCGAGAGGGGCTCGTCCAGGAGCAGCACTTCCGGTTCGCGCACCAGGGCCCGGGCCAGAGCCACGCGCTGCTGCTGGCCGCCGGAGAGCTGATACGGGAACTGCTCCATGACCTGCTCCAGGCCCACTTCCGCCAACATCTTCACCGACTTCTCCCGGATGGTCCCGGCGGCCGCCTTCTGCATCCTGAGGCCGAAGGCGACGTTGTCCAATGCGCTCATGTTGGGGAACAGGGCGTAGGACTGAAAGACCATGCCGATGCCGCGCCGGTTGGCCGGGACACCGCTGATGTCCTTGCCGTGCAGGTAGACCTTGCCTGCGTCAATGGTCTCAAAGCCCGCCACCATGCGCAGCGTGGTGCTCTTGCCGCAGCCGGAGGGGCCCAACAGAGTGAGAAACTCGCCCTGGGCCACTTCCAGGTTGACATCCTTCACCACGTGCTTGCTGCCATAGAACTTGTTCAGCCCCTCGATTTTGACGTGTGCCATAAAACCACTCCTACTGGGCGTACCCGGTCATTTGCGAACCCGCCTGCGCCCGGCCGGCCGCCCTGCTGCCGCGCTGCCCCCCGCCCTGCGCCACAGCGATGAGCATCAGGGAGGAGAAGGCCACCAGTACGAAATACAGCATGACCATGGCGCTGGAGAGATGGCCGTCGATGTGCATGGCCTTTTCCAAGACGAGCTGCAGGGTCTGGAACCGGCCGCCCACCAGCATGTTGGCCAGCACGAATTCGCCCAGGGAAACGGCAAAGGTAAGAAGGCCGGCGCTGATGAGGCCGGGGCGGATGTTGGGCACAACCACCTGCACGAACGCCGCCATCCGGTTGGCGCCGAGGCTTTCTGCCGCCTCCATGAGCGTCTTGGCGTCGATGGCCTGGAGGCTGTTGGTGATGGCGTTGTACATGAAGGGCAACGTGACGATGATGTAGCTGAAAAGCAGGATCCAGAAGGTGCCGGCGATGGGCAGCGGCCCGCTGGAGTACAGCTGGATCAGGCCCACGGCCAGGATGACGCCCGGCAGAGCGTAGGGCAGCAGAGCCAGGAAACGCATGGTGCCCTTGAGGGCCGGCAGGAACTGGTAGGTGATGAACGCCGCCGGCGTCACCACCAGGAGTCCGAGAACCACCGTGGCGCCGGACACCAGGAAGGAACGGCCGATGGCGGCCAGCACCCCTGGGTCGGTGATCATCTGCACGTACCAGTGGAAGGTATAGCTCTCAGGCAGAACCGTGGAATCCCAGCGGCCGGCGATGGAGAACAGGAAGGTCGCCAGGATCGGAACGCCGAGGTAGAGGTTGATCAGGATGAGGATGATGGTCGCACCGCTGGCGGAAGGCCTCTTGTTCATGCCTTCACCCCCCGGAACCGCTTGAGCATCATCTGGTTCAGCGCCAGGAAGAAGACCATGATGAGCCCCAGCACCACCGCCGCGGCGGAGGCCAGGCCGGGATCATGGCTAACCTCGCCGCTGATCAGGCGGCTGATGCGCAGGGGCAGGATGTTGTAAATGCCCGTGGTCAGGGCGTAGGCCGTGGCATAGGCGCCAAGGGCGTTGGCCATCAGGATGGCGAAGGTGCCCAGCACGGCCGGAGCCAGCACCGGCATGCCGATGTAGGTCCAGAACTGCCGGGGCGTGGCGCCCAGGTTGGCCGCCGCCTCCATCCAGTCCTTACGGATGCCGAAGAAGGCCGGGTAAATCAGAAGCGTGGCCAGGGGAATCTGGAAGTAGAGATAGACCAGCGAGAGTCCGGTCCAGGTGTAGATGCTGAAGCCCTTGTCGTAAAGGTTGACGCCGAAGGTCTTGACGAGGTAGGTGAGGGCCCCGCTCTCACCCAGGATGATGATGAAGGCGAAGGCAAGGGGAACGCCGGCGAAGTTCACCGTGATGCTGATGAAGGTCATCATGGCGTTCCGCACCCGCTGGCCGGCGCGGTTCAGGGCATATGCCGCCATTGTGCCCACCGCTGCACCCAGAAGCGACGAGACCAGCGACAGGACCAGACTGTTCTGCAGGGACTTGAGATAGAACCGGCCTGTGACGATGGTCTGGTAGTTCGCCAGGGTGAAGCCATGCTCGCCGGAGAGACTGCCCGCCACCAAGCGGAGGGCGGGCAGTAACTCGAAGCCGAGCGCGATCAGCGCGAAGGGAAGAAGGGCCAGGATGGTCCACTTCTCCCTTCGCACCAAACGCAGGTTGCGCTGCAGCCAGGAGGGGCTACTGGGCAAGTACCTGCTCCTCCCAGAGCTGCGGGATCTTCTTGGCCGTCTGTTCCCAGACGCTGAAGTCCTTCACCGGCTTGGCGGCGGCATAAGCCTCGGTGGCGAGCATGTTCTTGGCAACATCCTCAGGCAGCTTGACGCTGGAGCGGATCGGGCGGGCGAAGCCCTTGGCGTACAGGATCTGCCCCTCGTCGCTGAAGAGGAAGTCGTTCAGGGCACGGGCCGCGTTCGGGTGCGGCGCGTACTTGTTGATGACGGCCACGTAGGGCATGACCACCGAGCCATCCTTGGGGATGACGACGGTCAGCTCCGGCATGTTCAACTGGGCCTTGTAGTTCAGGGCGTTGAAGTCCCAGATGATGCCGATGGCGACTTCGCCCTTCTGGATGTTGGAGGTGTTGGACTCAAGAGCCCGGTAGTTGCCGGCCCTGACCAGCTTCTTGAAGAAGCCGATGCCGGGCTGGATGTTGGCCTCGTCGCCGCCGTAGGCGAAGGCCGCGGCGAGGATGCCCGACTGGGCCTGAGCGCTGCGGGCCGGGTCGTCGATGGAGACCTTGCCCTTGTACTCGGGCTTCAGCAGATCGGCAAAGCTCTGGGGCACGTTCTGAACTTTCTTGGTGTTGACGATGAAGGCGATGGTACCCTGGTACTCAGCGGCCCAGTAGCCGTCGGGATCCTTGGCCCAAGCCGGGATCTCATCCCAGTAGGGGTTCTTGTGCGCGGCCAGGACGCCCATGTCCTTGCCCTTGGGCCCGAACATGATGCCCACGTCACCGACGTCCGCGACGGGCTTATCCTTCTCCGCCTGGAACTTGGAGAGTTCCTCGGCCGAGGACATGTCGGTATCGGTGTGGGTGATGCCGTACTTGCCGGTGAAGCTCTTCCAGATCTCACCCAGGTTGGCCCAGGAATCAGGCATGCCGTAGGAAACCACGGCGCCCTCCTGCTTAATGGCCGCGGCGCGTTCCTCAGGGGTCATCTGCTCGTAGGTCTTGCCGGCGGCCTGCTGGTTGTCCTTGGCGGGTTCGGCGCTCTTGCTCGAGCACCCGGCCAGAACTCCAGCCAGCAGCACGGCCGTCAGGGCGATGGCGACAAAACGCTTCACTCCGTGCTCCTCCTTCAAGTGACGTTGGATCGAGAGACTACTTGTCTTTTTCGGCCAGAAAGACGCAATGGAAACCGGCTTGTCCTCCACTTCGCGGCGCTAAGAACCATAGTATGAGGGCGGAGTTAAGGGGATGTTGGCTACGGATTAAGGTTTGGCGTAGGTGTGAACTGCGCTGTGACGTACTCCCCAATGGACAAGCACGCCGGAGCACATCCGGCGCCACGCGACCTCCGGGTCGTCCGACCCGACGGCAAAGACGGGCTCCAGGTAAGACAGAAAGCCGGCCCCGTTGGGGGGCGGCTTTCTCGCT
>CALMNP010000017.1 GCA_937868875.1 uncultured Bacillota bacterium
CGAAAAGAGGGCGCCCGCTGGTGGGGGCGCCCTCCTGGTCAGAGCCTGCGTTACGGTGTAACAGTGGTCGTGGGTGCAGTAGGCGTTGCCGGCTGGCTCGGGTTCACCGTCTCCTTCAGGTTCAGGAACCGGGCGATCAGCGCCGCCGCCTGGGCCCGGTCAGCGGGCAGGTTGGGCTGGAAGCTGCCGTCCGCCATGCCCTTGATCAGGCCGAGCTGGGCGGCCAGTTCGACGGCGCCCTGGGCCCACTCGGGTACGCTGGCGGCGTCCGTGAAGGAGCTGGCGCTCTTGTCAGCCAGGGCCTCAGCCTTGTCCTCCAGGCCCAGGGCCCGGATCAGCAGGACCGCCATCTGGGCGCGGGTCAGGGGCTGGGTGGGGTCAAAGGCCTTGTCGTCGTCACCCTTGACGATTCCCTTGGATTCCGCGGCGGCGATGTAATTCGACGCCCAGAAGCCGTCGGGAAGGTCCGCGAAGCCCTTCATCTGCTGGCCGTCCACCTGCAGGTTGGCGGCCAGGGCCAGCATCTTGACGAACTGGGCCCCTTCCACGTCGTCACTTGGCTTAAAGGAGCCGTCCGCGGTGCCGTTGACGATGCCCAGTGCCATCAGCTTGGCGATGGTGTCCTTCGCCCAGCTGTCCTTGACGTCGCTCAGCTTGGCCATGGCGGCGCCGGGCTTGACGATGCGCTTCTCGACCTCGCCGACCTTATTGCCGTTCGCGTCGTACACCTGGACCTCAACGCTGTTCTTACCGGGCTCCAGGGGCAGGTCCGCCAGGTTAAAGGTGCCGTCCGCATTGACCGGGACCGTGAGGGTCTGCTCACCGGCGGCGTTCTCCACCTTGACGATCACGGTGTAACCTTCCTTGGCCATGCCGCTGATATCAATGGTGGCGTCGTTGGTGACAGATCCGTCCTGGGGCGCGGTAACCTGAACGCCGTCCCCCAAATCCTCGTCCACTTCCTTGACGGAGTCAGCCTGGTCCTTCAAGGAAGCGTCGATCTCGTCCTCCTGCTCGGGAGCCTCCTGCTCGTTCTCAACGTCATGTTCGTCGTCCTTCTCCTGTTCCACCGTCTGATTGTCGGTCCCGTTCTGCAGGGCCGGGTCAGAGGTCGTGGTGGAGCTGGCCGGCGGCGTCACGGTCGAGGTGGCCGCATAGGCGAGGTTGGCGTTTACCAGAAGCGCCACCAGGGCCACGGCGAGGAGCCGCATGATTCGCTTGCTCATTCCTGAATTCCTCCTTCGATCTGTCCCCGCCCGGTGCGCTCTGGCCCCGAGGCTGCGGGGTTTTGCCGGTGGCGGGCCATCTGGCTCGCCTGCCTGTATCGGTACCTACGACCCGTTCCTGAAGATTTTGGGGGGTAGGGTTGTCGAAAAGGGGAGTTTGCTGTCTAGTCGCCCGCGTTTTCCGGGGCCTCCGGAGCCTCCTTGGACTCCGAGGCCGGCCCGCTATCCGTCTTGCCCTCCGGCGACTCGGCCGGGTTGGACTGGTCTTGGGCCTCCATGGGCTCAGGTGCTTCCACCTTGCTGTCTCCAGCGCTCTTCTCCTCCGTGGCGGTTTCGGAGGATTTCTCCTGGCTTGAACCGGTCCGGGACTCTCCTGCCCCTTCAACCGCCCGCGCATCGGGCGACTCAGAGCCGTTGGCGCCGGAGTTCAAGCGATCCTGCTGTTTTGTTTCATCCGACCCCTCGGCATCGCGTTCCGGGTGCTCCCCGCCGGGGAAGGCCTCGGTGACGTCGAGCCCCGCTTCCTTGAGCGCCTGCTGGATGCTCTGTCCTCTCAAGGCCTCCACGGGATATGAGATGCCCTTTTGATCGAGGGCCTGTCTGGCTACCTCCCGGTTTACGGAGAGCCGGTCCTGCCGGCCCTGCTCGCGGACCTCCTTCGCCACCTGCCGGACCGCAACATACCCGCTGAGGCCGGCGGCCCGCAGGCGTCCGGCAACCTCGCGCTGCAGACCGGCCGGGTCCGGGGCCGCCCCCGCCTTGACCGGCACGACCGCGGCCAGGACCACGTTGTCTTTGCCCGGCGCCAGGTAGCCGGAGGCCACCGCCAGATCGATGACCCTGTCCACGGCCTGGTCCAGGGTCAGCCCTCGGACCGGCTGGGAGGCCAGGAGGCGCTCGGCGTCCGCGTTCAAGGGGGTGCCCCGGATGACGCGGCCCGCGCTGTCTACCTGGAGTTCCAGGCTGGGGTTGATGTCAATGGCGACCACGGCCGCGACCTGAGCGTTGAGGACGCGCGGCAGCAGCGTGAAGCTGAGGACCGCCGCGGCCACGGCGACAGCGCCGACCCCGGAGAGCCAGCCCCGCCAGAGCCTGCGCCAGGGCGCGCGGGCGGTGCCGGCGGGGTCGGACGCGGCAGGCGTCCGGGTGGCCGGTTGGGCCTCCAGCTCTTCAAACGGGGGCGGCCACGGCAGGTCTAGCTCGCGCCCCGTCCAGGAGCGAAGGACGCCAGCCGTCACTTCCGATTCCGGGTAGGGCAGATGGTCTCGTACAAAGGCTGTGGGGACGGTGCGGAACTCCCCTTCCTGAGTGACCAGCACCAGCTGATCGTCAAGCACCTTGGTGATCAGGCATTTCATCGGGGAGTTCCCCCCTCTCCGCCGGGCGACGAGGTCCCGGGCAGTTGCCGTGCCTCGGTCCGCTGCGAGCCCGCGGGCAGTTGAATGAAGCTCTTCAGATGGCCGAACTCGTCGTTCCACAAGATCAAAGCCACGGCGATGATGTACTTGCGCCCCGTCTCCAGCACCTTGCGGCTGAGGCCGGAGACCCCCTGCAGCTGCTTGATGGGAAGCTGGCCCGTGCGCGTGAGGCTGCGCATAAGGTCCGCATCCGCAGCCAGCCGGGCGGCGGCGTCCTGCAGCGAGAGGCGCGCGTCCCGGTGGCGCGGGCAGATGGCGCCCAGCTCCGCCAGGGACGTGCCGTACCGCTGGAGGGCCAGGTCGTAGCGCGCCAGGTCGTCCGCGCGGTCGGCCATTTCCTCCTGCTCTTGATAGGCCGACATGGCGGGCCCCGCTTCGAGGGGTGCAACGGCTCCCTCGTCGCCTTCCTCGTCCGTGGCCGCAGCGTCCAGCGACAGGGGCTGCTGGGCCGGCTGCCGACGGAACCAGTCGACCAGCCGGTGGTGAATGACCACGCCGGCGTACCCCAGGAAAGACTTCCCCGCCGCGGGGTTGAAGGTGTCGATGGCTTCGTTGAAGGCGAGCAGGCTCACGCTCAGTTCGTCGTCGTTGTGCCAGTCCAGGGGGCGGCGGCAGACCCTGGACGCGGCCTGTCTGATGAACGCCCGATGCCGGCTGATCAACTCTTCCCGGGCCTGCTCGTCGCCGCTTTGCGAGTTACGCAGCAGGTCCATCATGACCGTGTCCATGGCTCTCCCCACCCTTCCATCCGACGAATCGACTCCCGTTTAGGGGGGCACCCCGCGGGCCCGCCGGGCTCTTTCAGCCGGCCGTCCGGGACCGGCCCGGCGCCGGGCCCGCGCCGGACAGTGCCGGCGAAGCGCCGGCCGCGGGAACAACAAAAACCGGCAGGCAGGCAGGGGGCCTGGTTGCCGGTCGATTGGCGGGGCAGCAGCCCAACCCGTGCGGGGCGAGGCCGTCCTTCCCTGATGTCGCGGCAACCGGCTGTCCTGACCTCCCTTTCCGGCACGGCTCCCTGGGGAGCCGGCCGGTCCGGCCGCCCGCGTGCACGGGCGACGAGGCTGTAGACCCTTGGCTTTGCGCCCCCGGGCTTTCACCCGGGGTGGCCTTTTTCGGATTTTCAGGCTATACGCATTCGACGGAAAGGGGTAAATTCCTTCCGGTGGAGACAAAAAATTCCTTGCCATTGGCTGCGCCGGGTGGTGGGTCCTTGCGGCTAGAGCCGGCGGTCAGTTTCTACATACCCAAGGCGTTGAATCCGGCAAGTTGGAAGTGCCGGTCAAAGGCAAAGGCATCGTGGGTCCCCAGCCGCTCCATAACTGCAAAGCTGGTGGCGTCAAAGTAGGAGTACGCGTGGAAGTCATCGGAGCCAGGCGCAGTCGGAGTGGTGAGGAGCTCAGCGGCACGCCGTTCGTCTTCGGAGGTAACCCGAATTACCGGCAGGTTCAAGTCTCCCAGCCAGTGTCGGGCCAGCCCGGAGCCCAACTTGCGAAGGATCAGCGTGTACGTCTCAGCCACCAGGAAGTTGGTGGTATAGAGCGCGGCACCTTCTCCCAGCAAAGCCTCAAAAGTGCGCTCCGCGGCCGCGTGTGAGGTGTCCCTTTCTGCGAGAAGGGCCACCAAGGCGCTTGTATCCGCCAGTACCGTCCTCACTCTTGTTCGCCCTCAGCCAGATACTTGTCATGGTTTTCCGCCAGATCAGCAGGGCCTTCGGCGACACCGATGAACTTGAGGAGTGAGCTGTCCCTGCGCAGTGGCCGGAGAACCAAAGGCTCCTCCCGCTTGAGGTGAATCTCGTCACCCACGACCTCGACCGCCAGCCGATCCCCCTGGCGCAAGCCAAGAGTCCTGCAGACGTCTGCCGGAAGTGTGATCTGCCGCTTCCCGGTAATTGTGGTCTTGGCCATGACAAGCCTCCTTGATTTCCGTGACACCAGAATACAACCCCGGGAGTGCCTTGGCAAGCGGTCGCGCGGAACCCAGCATCCGGTCGCAGAGAAGAGAAAACGCCGGGCACTCCCGGCGTTTTCCTTGATGGCCCAACCTCAATACCGCAGCATCCGTGCCACCAGGGCCGCGCCCTGAGCCCGCGTCAGGCTGCCGCTCGGATTGTAGATCATCCTCCCGGCGGAGACGTAGCCTGTCACCAGCCCCTTCTCCTCCAGGGCCTGCACGGCGGACCGACCCGCATAGGAGCCCAGGTCCGTCAGTTTGCTCTGGAACCCCGGGCTGGGGGCGTTCAGCCGCAGGGCGGCGGCGATGAGCTGGGCCGCCTCGCCCCGGGTGATGGGGTCCTGGGGATGGAAGGGCGCCACCATGATCTGGCCCGCCCCGGCCTGGGCTGCCTGTTCCGGCGGCAGCGAGGTCGGGTCGATGTTCACCATCTGGCCCTGGGACTCGTCCACGAGCCCGGCCAGCAGGCCCTTCTCCTCCAGGGCCTCGATGTAGGGCTTGGCCCAATGCCCGTTCAGGTCGTTGATGCGGCTGCTGAAGTTGGCCGAGGGCTGGGTCAGGGCCAGGTAGCGGGCCACCATCGCGGCCAGCTCACCCTTCAGCAGGGGCAGGTCAACCCCGAAGCGGCCGTCCGGCAGGCCGTTGGCCATGTTCGCCGCGGCAATGGCCTGGATGTCCGTCCGGGCCCAGTTCTGGGCCGTGTCCCTGAAGGACGGCTGGGGCAGGGTCGGCGACGGCCTGGCCGCCACCGCGTAGAGGAAGCCGTCGAGAGAGCCGGCATAGGCGGTCAGGGTCCCGCCGGCCCCGCCCGAGGCGGATGCCGGAGTCGCCGCCACGGTAGGCGTCCCAAAAATAAAGTTGTCGCCCAGGGCGTAGGTCCAGAGAAGCTTGCCGGTGGTCGGGTTGGCGCCCACCAGGCGGCCGCCCAGGGTGCCGTAGACCACGTCACCGCCCTGGCCGAAGTCGACCGGGCTGGAGTCATAGGTGGACCAGCCGGAGGCGGCCTTGCCCTGAATCTGTCCCGTCAGGGGGTCCAGGGTGAGGGCGCTGCCGTCCGAGGTGCCCACCACCAGGCTGCCGGCGCGAAGCTGTGGGCTGGAGAAGCTCGTGCCCAGGTTGGACTCCCAGAGGGCGGCGCCGTCATCCGGGTTGAGGGCTCGTAGCCCAATGGAGCCCGTCTTGGAGTCCTGCGGGGTCGTCACGAACAGTCGTCCGAATCCGTAGGCCGGCGAGCCGTTGGACGGCGAGTAGTAGATATCGCGGCCGAGGGTCTGGGTCCAGCGGACCTGGCCGGTGGCCGCATCAAGGGCGTACAGGTTGCGGTCCCACGCCCCCACGTAGACCATGCCGCGGCCGTAGGCCGGCCGGGTGCGGATGCTGTCGCCGGCGGTGAAGTGCCAGCGCTCGCCGCCGTCTGAGGCTCGAAGGGCGTAGAGGTTGTGGTCGGTGGAGCCGATGTAGACGCTGTCGCCCACTACCAGCGGTGCGGCCACCACCGAGCCCTGGGTGGCGCGGGACCAGACCAGGCGGCCGGTGGCTGCGTCGACGGCGTAGACGCGCCCGTTGGCGGAGCCGAAGTAGAGGCGGCCATT
Organism: uncultured Bacillota bacterium; assembly: GCA_937868875.1. Lineage (GTDB taxonomy): Bacteria > Bacillota > Sulfobacillia > JAMDAP01 > JAMDAP01 > JAMDAP01. The sequence continues at coordinate 6,190 of CALMNP010000017.1, forward strand.
GGCCAGGGCCGGACCGGAGACGATGGCCCCGCCCGTGGAGAAGACCCAGGCCTGGGTGCCCTTGTCGGCCCGGACGGCGTAGAGGCGGCCGTCCGTGGAGCCGAAGTAGACCAGGGAGCCGTCGGTCACTGGCTGGCCCTGGATGCCGCCGCTGGCGGCGAAGCGCCAGCGTAGCATGGGCACATTGTCGAACAGGGGTCCGTCCGATGCGCCGCCCCCGGCCGACCCGTCGCTCCCGGCCGGACGAAGGTAGCCGTCCAGCCGGAGCTGGACGCGGTCCACGTAGCGGTTGCCCGCCGGGTCGTAGGCCTGGACGTAGAGGTCATGGATCCCCGGCGGCAGGCCCTTCAGGTCGATGGAGCCAGTGCCGTTGTACGTGCCGTCCGGCCCATAGGCCACGGGAACCGGGAGGTCCTGCCAGGCGCCCACGTCCAGGCGATACTGCGTCTTGACCGGGGCCTGGTCGGTGAAGCCGGTAAGCTGGTACTGGAAGGGCAGCGTCTGCACGGCCGGACCGTTCACCGTCGTGCCCGAGACTGGCCCGGTGATGTGCAGCAGGTGCCGCAGGCTGGGCTTCGTCAGGGGGATGGTGGCGGTCAGTTCAGGCTCCGCCCCGGCCACCTGGTTGTAGACCTTCGCCTGGTCGCCCTCCACCTGGATGACCTTGAAGCCCGCATCCATGGCGGCGGCGGTCATGAAGGCGGGGATGCCGTTCACGTTCCACTGCAGGTTCGTATGGCCGTGGCCGGAGAACAGGGCCACCACGTTGTAGGGCTTGACGATGTCCAGGAAGTCCTGGTCGTTGTCCAGGAAGCGGCTGGGCGTGTAGCCGATGGGGTGGTGGCTGAAGACCATCACCGGCGTGGAAGTGCCCGCCTGCTTGAGGTCGGCGGCCAGCCAGTCCAGCATGGCCTTCTCCAGGTGGCCGTGGGTCTCGGCATTGATGGACGTGTCCAGAAGGACAAAGTGGATGCCGCCCTGGTCAAAAGACGAGTAGGGCTGGCCGAAGCGGGCGGTGAAGCCCATCTTGCCGGCGTCGGACCAGCGGGCGTCGTGGTTGCCTGGGACGTGGTAGATGGCGATGCCTGCATCCCGCCAGGGGCGTACGATCTGCTGGTAGAGGTCGTACTGATGGGGCAGGCCGAACTCGGTCACGTCCCCGCCGTTGATGATGAAGGCGGGCCGGGGGTTGTTGCTCAGCACCTGCTCCACCACCTTGGGCAGGTTGGCGTTGCCGGCGCTGGAGCCGACGTGCGGGTCGGTCACGGTGACGAAGGTGAAGGCGTCCGCCGCCAGGGCGGTGCCGGGACGGAACAGGCCGGGACCCGGCCCCAGGATGGAGCCGAAGCCGGTGACGAACACCAGTGCCAGCGCCGTGCCCGCCGCCAGCAAGCGGGCCGGTCTGCGAAGCCGCCTTATCAGGCCGGAGCGGACCATGCTTGATAGGCCTTCGTAGCGAGGGCGCTTCAGTACGTTACGCGTTGTAAACCCCTCCCCCGATATGGAAAGGCCAGACCCGCGGTTGGCGGCCGCGGGTCCAGGCTGTCCTTGCTCAATTGTAGAGACGGGCGGAAGGGCCAAAGGTTCCGCCGGCTCCCGCTTTTACCAATCATTTCGTCCGCTGCCA
>CALMNP010000018.1 GCA_937868875.1 uncultured Bacillota bacterium
GTCGGACTCCTCCTGCAGCTCCTTGACGTCGCGGGTGGTAAACCCCTCCACCTCCGCGCCGCCGCAGCACCTCAGCTTCTTGAGTCAGGAAGAGGCGACCCCGGGCCCTGGCTCCGGACCGCGTTCGGACGCGCGCAGACGGTAGCCGACGCCGGGTTCGGTGACCAGGTACTTTGGCTGCAGGGGGTTGGTCTCCAGCTTCCGACGCAGGTTGCTGATGTTCACACGCAAGATGTGCGCCTCGGCCTCGTAGCCCGGCCCCCAGACCGCCTGCAGGAGCTGCCGGTGGGTCATGACCCGACCGGCGTTGCGAGCTAACGTTTGCAGGAGGCCGTACTCGGTCGCCGTCAGGTGGACTTCGCGGTCATCCACCGTGACGGTGTGCGCCTCAAGGTCCACCACCAGCCCCCCGGTAGCGAATCGCGTGTCCTGGTTCTCTCTGACCGAGCGGCGCACAGCAGCCCGTAGGCGAGCCAACAGTTCCCCTGTGCTGAAGGGCTTGGTCAGGTAGTCGTCGGCGCCGGCGTCCAGGGCAGCGATCTTATCAGACTCTTTTCCGCGCACGGAGAGCACGAGGATGGGCACCTCCGTCCAATGCCGCAGGCTTTGGACCACCATCAGGCCGTCGCCATCAGGCAGTCCCAGATCCAGCACGACCACGTCGGGCTGCTGGTTGGTGGCTTCGAGCAATGCATCGCGCACGGTGCCGGCCTCGATCACCACGTAACCTTGCGAGGCCAGGGTTGCCCGCAGAAAGCGCCGGATCTGCGGCTCGTCGTCCACCACCAGGGCGCGGTGGACCTTGACTTTCTCCTCATCCATCAGTTGCCGCGGCCTCCGTTCCTACGGTCCCTGACTGGAGCGGCAGGGCAAGGGTGACCACCGTGCCGCCACCCTCCCGGGCAGCGGCCCAGATCCGGCCGTGGTGTGCTTCCACGATCCCCTTGCAGATCGCCAACCCGAGCCCCGTGCCTGCCGGTCCACCCGGCCCCTCCACCCGATAGAACTTCCCGAAAACACGCTCCAGGTCTTGCGGCGGAATGCCAATTCCCCGGTCGGCCACCTCGATCTCCATCGCCGCCCCGCTCATTCGAGCGCGGATATCGATCGGCGTGCCCGGCGGGGAGTACTTGACCGCGTTTGACAATAGGTTCTCAAGCACCTCGACAACAAGCACCTGGTCAAGCGGGACCAGGGGCAAACCTTCCTCCACCTGTACGCGTACGGAACGGTCGGCCAATATGCGTTCTGACTGCCCAAGGGCAGCACCCAGGACATCTTCGATGTCGTACCAGTCCACCAACAGCTGCAGGTGGCCGGATTCCAGCCGGGTCATGTCCAACAGATCGCGCACCAGATAGTCGAGGTGCTCGGCGGCATCACGGGCGGTTTCGGCGAGGTCGTGCCGGGTGGCCTCGTCCAGGTTCAATTGATCGGGGTCTAGGAGGGCGCTAAGGCTTCCAATGATGGAGGCCAGCGGTGTGCGGAGTGCGTGGCTGACAGAGTGGAGCAGGGCATCCTGCAGCTGCTCCGCCTCCTTCAGCAGTTGTGCCTGGCGCGCCTCCTCGGCCAATCGGGTCCGCTCTACCACCACGGCGGCCTGGGCGGCAAACGCCTTGAGCAGCCTTCTCTGCGCCAGGGTCAGGAACCTGCCTCCCTCTGGATGGCGCGCGGCCAGGACGCCGTGGACCCCGTGAGCCGTGCGGAGTGGTACACAGCCAACCCCGGCGCCCTCGCAATCCGATGTCCCCCAACCGCAGGGTTTGCCGTTCTCCAGGCTCCAGGAAGCAGCCTCGCGCTCGGCTGGAGTCAGATCCACCCCGCGGTGGAGTGTTCGATGGGCCGCACTGGCGTCCTTGAGCAGGAGAATGGCCACCGGTCGGCCCAGGCTCGCCTGGGTGTGGCTGACTGCCGCCTCGGCAATCTCAACCAGGTCTCGGGCGGCGGCCATGCTTCGGCTGAAAGAGTAGAGCGCCAGGGTCTCCTGCTCGCGCACGCGCAAGGCGGCGGACTGGCTGAGCAGACGACCCGTCAGGGTGCTGATGACCAGCGCCACCACCAGGAAGACCCCAAACGTGAACAGATACTGCGCATCGCTCACTTGAAAACTAAGGTAGGGCGGCACGAATACCAGGTCAAAGGTGACTACGCCCAGCAGTGAGGCCAGCACTGCCGAACCAAGGCCCCACCATCGCCCGCAGACGACGACGGCAAGTAGGTACACCATCACCACGTTGACCGGCGCCACGTGCCCGCGCGCCAGGAATCCCAGGCCCGTCGCCGCTACCACCAGCAGAACCGAGCCCGCTAAAGAGAGCCACGGTCCCTGCCTCCGTGAATCTTGCACTTGTTATGTTCCGCCTCTCAGGATCATCAGGCTCATTATCATGGACGACGCGGCCCAGGAGGTATCAAGAAAACATCAAGGATTGGACCAAGCCGTTTCACACGCCTGGCCGCAGTGATACCCTTGGGCACGTGTTAGCTGAGTCCCACATCGCCCGAATGTCCACAACACATTGGGAACGAGGCGAAGACCAGTTCGATGCGGGAATGCTAGTCAGGAGGTCGCCCATGGAGGCCTTCCCACGGGCGCCCAAAGTAGGTTGGTCTCCATGGACAGGAGTGACGTGGATGACGGATTTCCTGGTGGTCGTCGGCCTGGCGGCGGGCTTCGCCCTCCTCCTTGGCTTTTTGCGCTGGTGTGAGGTGCAGGCAAAGTACCGTTAATCCCTCTGGAGGTGACGCTTATGTGGTGGCTCATGGCCATCACGGCGGCGGTGTTTGTTTACCTGTGCTACGTCCTTGTCCGCCCGGAGAAGTTCTAGGAGGCTGTTCGGAACATGGTCCTGCAAGTGACTCTGACACTATTAATCGCCCTGGCCCTGGTAGTTCCCACGGGACGCTACCTTTACAGGGTCTTCGCCGGTGATCCCGCCTTGGGGGACCGCGTCTTCCTCCCCGTGGAGAGGCTGGTCTACAGACTCATCGGCCTTAAGGACCCCGGAGAATCCATGGGCTGGAAGGACTACGCCGCCGCCCTCGTGCTTAGCAACGCCGCCATGGCCTTGCTGGTCTACCTGATTTTCCGGCTTCAGGGGCTGTTCCCCTGGAACCCCCAGCGCGTTGGAGGGATGGAGCCGATTCTGGCCTTGAACACGACCGTCTCGTTCCTGACCAACACCAACCTGCAGCACTACGGCGGCGAGACCACCCTGAGTTACTTCTCCCAGATGGCCGGCATCACGTTCCTCATGTTCACCTCGGCCGCCTCCGGGTTCGCCGCCGCCATCGCCTTCCTGCGGGGGATCACCGGGCGGCCTCTGGGCAACTTCTGGGCGGACATGACCCGGTTCATTCTTCGGGTCATGCTGCCGACTTCGCTGGTCATGGCCCTGTTGCTCATCTGGCAGGGTTCGCCGCAAACGCTCTCTCCCTTTGTCCAGGCAACAACCCTGGAAGGGGCGAGGCAGTCCATCGCCGTCGGTCCGGTAGCCAGCTTGGAGTCGATCAAGCATATCGGCACGAACGGGGGCGGCTTCTTCGCGGCCAACGCCGCCCACCCCTATGAGAACCCGACCCCGCTCACCAACCTGATCCTTATCCTTGCCATGCTGTGGCTTCCGACCTCGCTAGTGTACACCTTCGGCCTTTTTGCCCGGAATGCCAGGCAGGGCTGGACCTTTTTCGCGGCGGCCTCCCTGCTCTTCCTGGTCCTGCTGGGGAACACGCTGGTTGCGGAGTCCAGGGGCAACCCCGCCCTTCACCAACAGGGTCTCGCCGGGGCCTCCATGGAGGGTAAGGAAGTGAGGTTTGGCCCCGCCCAGTCCGCGCTGTTCGCCACAGTGACCACAGCGGCAACCACCGGGTCCGTCAATGCGGCGCACGACAGCCTCACACCCATGGGCGGCTTCACAGCGATGGTGCTGATGATGCTCAACTCGGTCTTCGGCGGCAAGGGCGTCGGCCTCATGAACCTGGTGACCATGGCCATGATCGCCGTTTTCCTGGTCGGCCTGATGGTCGGCCGAACGCCCGAGTTCCTTCGCAAGAAGCTGGAGACTCAGGAAATTGTCCTGTTGGCGATCGTGATCCTTCTGCATCCGCTTATCATCCTGGCTCCCTCGGCCGTGGCCCTGGTTACTGCCGCGGGGAAGGCCAGCATTTCTCACGCCGGCTTTCACGGTCTCAGCCAGGTCATCTACGAGTACACCTCGGCGGGTGCCAACAACGGATCGGAGTTCGGCGGGCTTGCGGGCAACACCCCCTTCTGGAATATCACAACCGGGATGGTCATGTTCTTTGGCCGCTACTTCTCGATCATCGCCCTGCTGGCTGTGGCCGGCTTCCTCGCGGCCAAGAAGCCGGTACCGGAGGGTCCAGGCACACTGCGGACGGACACCTCTCTATTCGCGGGGGTGCTGGTGGGCGTGATCATCCTTGTGGGGGCGCTCACCTTCTTCCCGGTCTTGGCCTTAGGCCCGATCGCTGAGCATCTCACCCTGGTCGGCAGGTAGGAGGCGAAGTAGCCATGTCGCGTAAGCACAAGGGGAATCAGGGCCTGAATACCAGGATGGTCGCGCAGGCCCTGGCAGACTCTTTCGTCAAGCTCAGCCCGGTATCGATGGTCCGAAACCCGGTCATGTTCGTGGTCGAGATCGGAGCGGCCATCACGCTGGCGCTGGCCTTCCAGCCCGACCTCCTGCCGGGCAGTGCCTCCCGCGGCTACAACCTGGCGGTCGCGCTCATCCTGTGGTTTACCGTCCTCTTCGGGAACTTTGCCGAGGCAGTGGCAGAAGGCCGGGGGAAAGCTCAGGCCGCCACGCTGAAGCGAACCAAGTCGGAAACCAAAGCCAAGCGCCTGACCGGCAAGGGCCGTGAATTCGAAGTGGTAGCGGCGTCCGAACTCAGAAAGGGCGACCGTGTGCTGGTGGAAATGGGAGAACTGATTCCCGGCGACGGCATGGTCCTGGAGGGCGTCGCTTCCGTGGATGAATCAGCGATCACCGGCGAATCCGCCCCTGTGCTCAAGGAGCCGGGCACCGACATCGCCTCTTCCGTAACGGGCGGCACCCGAGTGGTGTCGGACTGGCTGGTCGTCGAAATCAGCGTCAACCCGGGCGAGTCCTTCCTGGACAAGATGATCAAGCTGGTCGAAGGGGCCGCCCGCCAGAAGACCCCCAACGAGCTGGCCCTGACCACCCTGCTGGCGTCACTGACGCTGATCTTTCTGATTGTCGTGATGACCCTTGGCCCGATGGCCTCCTTCCTGGGCCAGGCGGTCGATGTCGCCACGCTCATCGCGCTGCTGGTCTGCCTGATCCCGACCACCATCGGCGCCCTGCTCTCCGCCATCGGCATCGCCGGCATGGACCGGGTGACCCGGTTCAACGTGCTGGCCATGAGCGGTAAGGCCGTAGAGGCCGCCGGCGATATCAACGTGCTCATCCTGGACAAGACGGGCACCATCACCTACGGCAACCGCATGGCCGCCGAGTTCATCCCGGTCGGCGGTCACAGCGAGATCGAGGTGACCGCCGCGGCCCTCAAGGCCTCCGTGGATGACGAGACCCCTGAGGGAAAATCCGTGGTGGACCTGGCAGCCAACAGGGGCGTCACGATCGACGAAAAGGCCCTGGCCGGGCGGGAGAACGTGGAGTTCAGCGCCGACACACGCATGAGCGGGGTCAACCTGCCGGACGGCACCCGCATCCGCAAGGGCGCCGCCGACGCGGTTGTCCGTTGGGCGGAAGCCCAGGGCGGGAACAGCCCGGACGGCCTCCAGGCCGCGGTCGACCGGGTGGCCAGAGAGGGCGGCACGCCGCTGGTCGTGGCGCAGAACAAAAACATCTTTGGCGTTGTCTACCTGAAGGATACCGTCAAGGCAGGCCTTCGGGAGCGGTTCCAACAG
>CALMNP010000019.1 GCA_937868875.1 uncultured Bacillota bacterium
ACTAAGGAGGTTCCTGATATGAAGCGTTTCGCGGCAGGAAGGGCAATCCTGAGTCTGCTGACCGTCGCCGCCCTTCTCTTCGGCCTCATGGGCACGGCGTTCGCCAACACGGGCACGCCGGGGTGGCAGGAGCCGACCAAACCCGGCTGGAAGGACGGCGAGGCCCAGCGGGGCTGGATCCAGAGCAAGATCGAGCATATGACCCTGGAGGAAAAGGTCGGCCAGATGTTCATGCCCTATGGCTACGGCACCTCGGCCGGTGACACCACCTACGCGGTGTCCAATCAGAAAGTGCTCGGCACGGACACCATGGCCCAGGCCGTAGAACAGTACCACCTGGGCGGGCTGATCTACTTCAACTGGAACTACAACATCAACCTGCCCATGGACCCGGCGCAGGTGGCCACGCTCTCCAACGACCTGCAGACCGCGGCCATGGGGCAGCGGCTGCCCATCCCGCTGCTGATCGCCACCGATCAGGAGATGGGCGTGGTTGTCCGCGCCGATTATCCGGCCACGCAGTTCCCCGGCAACATGGCCCTGGGCGCGGCGCGTGATCCCAAATACGCGGAGACCGCCGCCACCATCACCGGCCGGGAGATACGGGCCCTGGGCATCAACATGAACCTGGCTCCCGTGCTGGACGTCAACATCAATCCGGACAATCCGGTCATCGGCGTCCGTTCCTTCGGCGGCGATCCGCAGCTGGTCTCCAGCCTGGGCGTGGCCGCCGTGGGCGCCTACCAGCAGAATGTTATCGCCACGGCCAAGCATTTCCCCGGCCATGGCGACACCGCCACCGACAGCCACGTCGGTCTGCCGCTCATCACCCACACCCGCGAGCAGCTGGATACCATCGACTTGGTGCCCTTCAGGGCGGCGGTTGACGCCGGAATCGACGCCGTCATGACCGCCCACATACTCGTTCCCGCACTGGACGACAGCGGACTCCCCGCCACGTTCTCCAAGCCCATTCTGACCGACCTGCTGAAGGGCGAGATGGGCTTCCGGGGGATCGTCATCACCGACGCTCTGACCATGGCCGGGGCCAAGGTGTTCCAGACCGAGGAGGAGATGCCGGTGAAGGCCATCCTGGCCGGCGTCGACCTGATCCTCATGCCGGAGCACCTGCCGCTCCAGTACAACGCGGTCCTCAACGCGGTGAAGGATGGCACCATCCCCATGGAGCGCATTGACGACGCCGTCTACCGCATCCTGCGCGTCAAGATGAAACAGGGCCTTTTCAACGACTCATTTACGACGCTGGAAGCGGCCCAGGCCATCGGCAGCCCGGAGAACATGGCCCAGGCGGACCTGGTCGCCGACAAGACCATTACGCTGCTCCGCAATGACGCCGGCCTGCTGCCGCTCACGGCCAACGGGCAGAAGGTCCTGGTCACCGGCTACGGCCTCACCACGACGGCCAGCCTGGCTGGGTACCTGAACGAGCGCGGGCTCACCGCCACCGTCTACCAGACCGGGACGTCCCCCGGCGCAAGCGTGATCGCCAACGCCGTTGCTAAGGCCGCGGACGCTGACTTGATCATCGTCAGCACCTACAACATGCGTCCCAC
>CALMNP010000020.1 GCA_937868875.1 uncultured Bacillota bacterium
GCATTCTGGCGAATGGGCTCACATCGCTGTCCCACCGGGTGGACGTCCTGGCATTCGAGCCGGGCCGCCACGCCGTGGCCCTGAGTGGGGAGGGCCTGGGCGTTGATGTTCCCCGCCTCCGGCGACAGGTTCGTGCCGGCGTCACCGAGTTCTACCGCCGCAGGGTGCCGAGGGCGGAGGCCTGGGTGGCCCAGCGTGAGGCGGAGCACTACGCTTTCGAGCTGTCTCTGGCCTTGTGCGAACCGGGCCGCTACGATGTTCTTCATGCCCAGGACGTGGTCGCCGCACGGGCCCTGGCCCGGCTGCGCCGCCCGGGCCAGCCTCTGGTCGTCTCGGTGCACGCCTATCGCGCCGGCCGGAGCCGCTTTGACAAGGGACCACCGGGGCGCGTCCGCAAGGTGACCCGCTACCTGGAACTCGAAGAGAAGGTGGGCGCTTCTGCTCCCGATCGCGTTCTCTTCCCTTCGGCCTGGCTGATGACGCTGTTTACCGACCGTTATGGCCTGGCGCCCGCTTCCCTGCGGCAGGTCCCGTACGGGCTGGACCTGGAGGACTTCCGCCTGGGCGGCCGACCGCAGCCCCCGGAAACCCCGATGCCGGGCGGCCGCAAGGTCATCCTCTGCCCGTCCCGCCTGGCCCCTGAGAAGGGCCAGACCCACCTTCTCACCGCACTTGCCCTGATGAGTCGGCATCGTGAGGACTTCGTCTGCTGGTTCGCGGGCGAAGGCCCGTCTCGCTTCACTTTGGAGACAGAGGCCCGGCGTCTGCGGCTGCGTGACAGGGCCCTGTTTCTGGGCAGCCGCGCGGATATCCCGGCCTTGATGGCCTTTGCCGACATGGTGGTGGTGCCGTCGATGCAGGACAATCTGCCGTTTGTGGTGATGGAAGCACAGGCCGCAGGCAAGGCGGTGGTGGCCAGCCGGACAGGGGGCATTCCCGAGATGGTGGAAAACGGCCGCTCCGGACTCCTGGTCTCCCCGGGAGACGCCCGTGAACTGGCAGCCGCCCTCAGTCTTCTTCTCAACAACCCCGAGTTGGGCCGGACGCTGGGCCGCCAGGCGCGTAGCAGAGCGGTGAGGCGCTGGGACGGGTCACGCATGGTGGCCGACATCCTTGGCGTATATGAGGAACTGATGGGAGGGATGCCTCTTGGCCAGGTCTGATCCAGCGAGGGAGGCCGTCACACCGCCGGATGTTCTGGCCCGGCTCCGGCTGCCCCCCGAATATGAGGCCAGGCTGCGGGACTCCCTTCCCGCCGACTACCGCATCCCCGACCCCATCTTTCTGGCCGAGCTGAGACGCCTGTTCCCTTCCCGTGGCAGGCACTCCAGAGTCAGGACGGCCCCCCGCCCGGCGGGCCGCTCCGGGCGCGGCCGGACCGCCGGTCGCCGCCCCCTCCGCCGGCGCCGGGCAATCAAACGCCAGCCTCATCGCTGACAGGTCAGGGGGCCTTCCGACCGGAAGGCCCCCTGTTCATACGCCCCTCTTCTCCTCGATGATCGATTGCAGTGTCTCTTCCAGCGTCCGGCGCGGCTCGTATCCCAGGGCGCGCAGACGCCGGATGTCGGGTACCCTTCGCCCGATCTCCTCAAAATCCGGGCCGAAGGCAGCCTCGAAAGGAACAAGGCGGACCGGCGAGGAGGACCCTGCCAGGGTCAGGACCCGACGGGCCAGTTCGAGGACCGTGATCTCCTCCGCGCCGCCGATGTTGTAGACCTCCCCCCAGCCTCCCTGGCGCATCACTCGCTCCAGGCCATCCAGCGCGTCCCGGATGTCCACGAAGGTTCGGGTATGGTCACCGCGGCCGTAGACGACGAGGGGATCGCCTTTCAGGGCGGCCTCGACGAATCGGGGAACCACCATGCCGTAGGCCCCCGTCTGCCCCGGGCCGATGACGTTGAAGAAGCGCCCCACCTTGACCGGCAGTCCGCGTTCCGCCGACCAGGCCCGGGCCAGCAGTTCCTCGGCCAGTTTGGCCGCAGAGTAGGTCCAGGAAGGCAAATGGGTGTTGCCCAGGACGATGTCGTCCTTCTCACCGATGGGGAGGCGCTCCGTCTTCCCGTAGACGGCGGATGAGGAAGCCACAAAAACGGCGGCGCCCTCACGCTCCGCCGCCTCCAGGACGTTCTTCGTCCCCTCCCAGTCGACGGTGAGAGACCGCACTTGATTCTGGAGAGCGTGCCGCACGCCGACGACAGCCGCCAGGTGGTAGACGCATTCCGCCTTGCGGGCGGCCTGGCTCACGCCCTCGGCGTCTCGGACGTCCGCCTGGACCAGCCTGGACAATCTCGTCAGGTCCGGCCTCGCTGCGCCGGTTGAAAGGTCGTCCAGAACCGTCACCTGATGGCCCTGCTCCGCCAGGCGCCGCACCAGATGGGTGCCGATGAAACCTGCCCCGCCGGTAACCAAGACCCGCACCAGCACCACC